>JANYFQ010000029.1 GCA_025362615.1 Hymenobacter sp.
TACCTCGTCATCATGGCCGGCGGCATTGGCAGCCGGTTCTGGCCTTTTAGCCGGACGGCCTTGCCCAAGCAGTTTCACGACGTGCTGGGCAGCGGGCGCTCAATGCTGCAACTCACCGTGGACCGCTTCGCGGGCCTGTGCCCGCCCGAAAACATTTTCGTCGTCACGAACCGCGACTACGTGGACCTGGTGCAGCAGCATTTGCCGCAGGTGCCGCCCAGCCAGATTCTGGGCGAACCCATCGGCCGCAACACGGCCCCCTGCATCGCCTACGCCGCCTACCGCATTGCCCAACGCGACCCGCAGGCGGTGATGATTGTCAGCCCCGCCGACCACGCCGTGCTGCGCGAAGACGAATTCCGGCGCCTGATGACCATCGCCGTGACGGCCGCCCGCGCCCACGACGTGCTCCTGACCCTGGGCCTGCAACCCTCGCGGCCCGACACCGGCTACGGTTACATTCAGTACCGCGACGACCGCAGCCTGCCCGGCGGGCAGCTCCACAAGGTGAAAACCTTCACCGAAAAGCCTAATCTGGATATTGCCCGGATGTTTGTTGATAGCGGCGACTTCCTGTGGAACTCCGGCCTGTTTGTGTGGCGTACCGAAGTCATTATCAAGGCTTTTGAGCAGTATTTGCCTGACATTGCCGACGTGTTTGAGGCCGGGCAGGCCGAGCTGGGCACCCCACAGGAAACCGCCTTCATCGACCAGGCCTACACCCGCTGCCCCAACATCAGCATCGACTACGGCGTGATGGAAAAGGCCGACAACGTGTACGTGCTGCCCGCCGATTTTGGCTGGAGCGACCTCGGCACCTGGGACAGCCTGCACCGCCTCGGCCCGCACGACGGGGCCGGCAACCACGTCAGCGGCAACGTGTTGCTCTACGACACCAGCGGCTGCGTCATCAAAACCCCGCCCGAACGCCTCGTCGTCATCCAGGGCCTCGAAGACTACATCGTGGCCGAGTACGACAACGTGCTCCTCATCTGCAAGCGCAGCGAAGAGCAGCGCGTAAAGGAGTTCGTGGCCGACGTGAAGGCAAAGAAGGGCGCGGGGTACAATTGATTTATGAGTTATGAGTTATGAATTATAATAACTCATAACTCATAAATCATAATTATCACCGCTGCCCTACCTCCAGCCGCTGCACGGCCGTGCTGCCATCGGCCGCCGTGGCCCGCACCAGGTACAGGCCGGGGGCTAAGCCACTGACATCGAGCGCGTGGCGGGTGGCCAGGGCAGCGGGGCGGCGCAGCACCCTGCCCGTGAGGTCGAGGAGCGTGAGGCGGGTGGCAGCGGCGGTTTCGACGGTCGTCAGGGCCGTGGCGGGGTTGGGGTAGAGGGCCAGGGCCAGCTTGGTGGTAGTTTGTTTGCTGGCTAACAAGCGGTTGCGGGTGCTGTAGCTGACCACGCCGCCGCCCTCGGTGCCGATGTACAATTCGGGAGCGCCGTCGCCGTCGAGGTCGGCGGCGGCCGGGGCGAAACGGAGCTTGCTATTGATGCGCTGGCCACCGAGGTGCAGTTCCTCATTGGTGCCGGTGGTGGGGTTGTAAATGGCTTGGGTGAGGGCCGCAAACAGGCCCTGCTGCCCCCGGTAGTCGCTCATAAAACGCACCGTGCCAGTGGCTTCCACGGTCAGCAGGTCGGGGCGGCGGTCGCCGTCGAAGTCGGCCACCACCGGGGCCAGCAGGCGGTTCGTCCCGGCGTTGGCCCCGCCTAATTGGCCATAATTGGCATTGACGAGCGCAAACGAGGTGTCAATCCGGGCCAGGCCCAGGTTGCGGAAGTAGCGCAGCGGGCCGCCCGGCTCGCGGGTTTCGTCGGTGCCGACGAGCAAGTCCACGAACCCGTCCTGGTCCACGTCGGTAAAACAGGGCGCGTCGTTTTTGTAGTACGGGATGATGCCCGTGCCCGCCGCCCCGCGCCCCTTGAGGTACACGGCCGTGGCGGGGTTGAAAGCGGCGGGCTGCCCGGCTGCTGCGGTGTTGAGGATGAAGTAGATGCGGTTAGTCGTCTGGTCAAGTACCGAGTAGGCCAGGTCCAGGGCACCGTCGCGGTTCAAATCCACGAGCTGGGGCTTGAGGCCCACGAACTGGTTGCTACCAACGCGGGTGCCGGCCAGGCCCAGGTAGTCGGCCGTGACGAGCCGGAACACCGGCCGGGTGCGCGTCCCGACGTTGCGGTAGTAGGCCAGGGCGGCGCGGTAGAGGCCGTTCACGTTGTCGGCGTGGTTGCCGACGAGCATATCGAGCAGCCCGTCGCCGTCGAGGTCGCCGAAGGTTGGGGCAGCGCCTTCGCTCACGTCGAGCATCTGGTTTTGCAGAAAGGGCACGGCCGGCCCAAAATTTTGGCCAGGGGTGGCCGAGGTGTTGGGCACCAGGCGCATCTCGTCGCGCAGGCTGATGCGGTCGATGAGGTTGTCGGGGGCATTGGGGGCCACCAGCAGGTCGGGGCGGCCGTCGAAGTTGGCATCCACGGCCGAGGCGTAGGCAAACACATTGGCCCTGGCCGGGGCCGCTGCCGTGGGCCAACTCGACGAGGCAAACTGCGAGTTGAACGCGGGCGCCAAAGAGGTGCTCTGGTTGAAGAGCGCCGTGAGCTGCCCGCAGTTGTCGCGGCCGTCGAGCACGTCGAGGCGGCCGTCGCCGTTGAGGTCCAGTAGTTGCAGGCCGTGGCCGGCGGTGTGGGCCGTGCGGGCCACGGTGCGGCACGCCCGAAAAGCCGGCCCGTTGTTGAAGCCAGTACACGAGCTGTCGCAGTACTGAATATTGCCCCAAGCCCCGAAGCTGGGCCGCTCGAACCGGCTCAGGCCGCCGCAAGTGCCCGAACTTTGGTTAAGGTACAGCTCCATCGTGCCGCTGGCGTACGCGGTCCACGTCACCACGTCGAGCCGGCCGTCGTTGTTCACGTCAGTCAGTGCCGGGATATTATCGGTGCCCGTCAGGATGTTGTCGGTTTGCCAGGTGGCGGGCTGCCCGGCCAGAAACGTCCATTGCACGGCGCCCGGCAGGGCCACAAATTGCGGCCGGCCGCCCGGCCCGGCCGTGTTGCGGTACACCAGTATTTCGCCGTTGTCGCCCCGCGTGAAAAGGTCGGCCCGGCCGTCGCAGTCGTAGTCGCGCAGCAGGGCGTAGCCGTAGAGCGGCCCCGGAAACAGCGTTTCATAGTCGGGCGCGTACGCCCAGCGGCGGCCCCCGCCGGGCGCGGGCGCGTCGAGGTAAGTCATGACGCGTTGCGTGGGCCGCTCGTAGCTGAAGAGGTCGGGCCGGCCGTCGGCGTTGAGGTCGATGTTGGAGAACTGCGCCGCGTTGAGGCCCCCGGCCCAGGGCAGGGCCAGGGTGTCGGGGCCTTGCACTATTTTTGCCAGCGGCCGGTACTCGAACCCAAACGCCGTGGGCTGGGCCGCAGCCCGGTTCGGCTCTAGCGCAGCCAGCAATCCGGCCAGGGCCAGCAGGGCACTCGTGTAGTAGCGCATCATCGTCAGAATGCAGTTGGTGGTGAAAGAAAATCCGTCGGCCCGGCACAAATATCGCGCCCCAAATTCCCCTGTTCATGTCCGAAACCCTTGCCCTTTACGTCCGGTTCCTGGCCGCCCAGGGCGGTGTCAGCACCGACTCGCGCCAGCCCCAGCCGGGCACGTTGTTCTTCGCCCTCAACGGCCCCAGCTTTCGCGGGGCGGCGTTTGCGCCCGCCGCTTTGGCCAAAGGGGCCGCCTTCGCGGTGGTCGATGATGCCGCCCTCGCCGCCACCGACCCCGCCCGCTACACCTTCGCCCCCGACCCGCTGGCGGCCCTGCAAGCCTTGGCGGCCCACCACCGGCAGCAGTTTGCCGGGCCGGTGCTGGCCATCAGCGGGAGCAACGGCAAAACCACTACCAAGGAGCTGCTGACGGCCGTGCTGGCCCGCAAATTTCGGGTGCTGGCTACTATCGGCAACCTCAATAATCACATTGGGGTGCCGCTCACCTTGTTGCGCTTGCGGCTCGGCGAACACGAAATCGCCGTCGTCGAAATGGGGGCCAACCACCAGCGCGAAATCGCCGGCTACTGCCAGTACGCCCGCCCCACCCACGGCCTGCTCACCAACATCGGCAAGGCGCATTTAGAAGGTTTCGGCGGGGCCGAAGGCGTGGCCATCGGCAAGGGCGAATTGTTTGAATTTTTGGCTGAAACCAACGGCACGGCCTTCGTCAATACCCTTGATTTCAAAGTGGTAGCTAAAGCGGCCATCGTGCCCACCCGTCTCACGTACCCCGGCCCGACCGATACCTACCCCGCCACGCTGCTTGCCGCCGACCCGGCCCTGGCCCTGCGCTTCGGCCCTCACCACACCGAGGTAGCCGCCCAGCTCACCGGCGACTATAATTTTGCCAACCTGGCCGCCGCCGCTGCCGTGGGCCAATATTTTGGGGTGCCCGCCGACGATGTGGCCGCTGCCCTGGCCGCCTACAACCCCCGCAACAACCGCTCGCAGCAGCTCCGCACCGCCGCCGGCAATGCCCTGCTGCTCGATGCCTACAACGCCAACCCCAGCAGCATGGCCGCCGCCCTCCGCAGCTTTGCCGCCGCCACGGCCAGCGCCGCGCCGGCCCGCTGCGTCATCCTGGCCGATATGTTTGAGCTGGGCCCCGAAAGTGCCGCCGAACACACCGCGCTGGGCCACTTGCTGGTCGAGCTAAGGCTGGACAACGCCTTACTCATCGGCCCCGAAATGGCCGCCGCCGCCGCCGTGTGCCCCGCCGCCCGACACTTTGCCACCAAAGCCGACGCAGCGGCGTGGCTAGGGCAACACCCGGTTAGCCATCAGCAAATTCTTGTGAAAGGCAGCCGGGGCATGGCCCTCGAAACGCTGGTGGAGCTGCTGTAGTGATGTTGGCTGGATAGCTGCTGTGAGCGGTTGGCGCGGGGCTGCGCCCCGTGCCGCAGTGCTGCGGGTTTTCAACCCGCATCCCAGGGCGTAATCGTTGGCACGAACCGTTCAACGATTGCCGGCTGGAAGCCGGCGGCACTTGGGCACGGGGCATAGCCCCGCGCCAACCGCCACCGCGCAACAGCAGCCAGCCATCAGCTAAAAATCAAAACGGACTCTCAAACGCCGCGAAGCCCGGCAGTTCCACGTCTTTGCCCGACACCAGCGGCTGGTCCACGCCCCAGTCGATGCCCAGCGTGGCATCGTCCCAGCGCAGGCCACCTTCAGCCGACGGCGTATAGTAATCCGAGCATTTGTAGAGAAACAGCGTGTCATCCTCCAAGGCTACGAAACCGTGGGCGAAGCCAACCGGCACGAACAGAATGTTGCCCAGGGTAGCCGTTAGCTCTACTTTTTGGTGTTGCCCGTAAGTGGGCGAGGCGCGGCGCAGGTCCACTACCACGTCCAGCGCCCGGCCTTTGGCCACGCGCACCAGCTTGGCCTGCGCGTGTGGCGGCCGCTGAAAATGCAGCCCCCGCAACACCCCGCGCTGCGAGCCGCTTTGGTTGTCCTGCACCCAGTTCAGGTCGGCTGGCAGCCCGGCTTCCTGCATTAGTTGGGCGCTGTACGTTTCAAAAAACACGCCGCGCGGGTCGCCAAACAAGCGCGGAATGAACTCTAGTAGCCCGGCCAGGGCGTGGGTTTTTACTTGCATCGGCCGCAAAGTTATGCGTCGTCAGGCAGTGCAGGCCCCAATAAGGGCCGGTGCAAGATTGTCCCGGCGTTAATCGACAAGCCTCGGTTGGTAATGCCGTGGCTACCCGCGCCGCAGCCCGGCAATGCCCGCCAGAATCAGCCCCATGTACAGTAACTGCATGGGGTTGAAGGGTTCGCGCAGCACGAAAGTGTCCACCAGTTTCACGCCTACCAGGGCCGTGCCCGTCCACACGGCAAAGGCCGTGGCGGCGGGTATCTGGTTCATGGCCCGCGAGAAAAAGATGATGTTGGCAATGCCAAATGCCAGGTAGCCCACGGCCACAGCACCGCCTGCCAGCCCTCGGCCCCGCTGAAAAACCGGGGCCAATCCAACCCCCGCAGCTTGGCCAAGCTCACAAATTTGAGGCTGTAGGTCCAGCAAACCTCCATGATGGAGGCTAGGAAAAGATAGGTCCAGGGACTATTCAAAGTTTCTTGTTTCTTGTTTCTCGTTGCTTGTTCTCAACGATTGGTCTTTCAACAAGAAACAAGCAACGAGAAACAAGAAACACAAAATTACATTTCCCCAAAGTTACCGCCGGGCCGTTGCGCGGGCACCGTGCCGCCGCCGGTTTCGGGCACGTTCCAGCCGTGCAGCGGGCGCAGCACCGGGGCTTTGCCCGTGAGCCACGTCAGGGCCCGGCCGCGTAGGCCGTGATAGGTTCGGAACCACCCCGAACGGGCCGCCAGCGTTTTTTCATCGTACCGCGCCACCGAAAAAACGTGCTGCCCGAAATAGTCTTTCGGGAAAGCGTAGGGCAAGCCCCAGCGTTCGGGCTTGCGGTCGGCGGGCCGGTAAGCGGTTTTAAAAAGCCAGTCCCAGACGGCAAATTTGGTCGAGAAGTTGGCGTAGAACACCTCTTCGTGGTCGGCGTGGTGCCAGAGGTGCATTTCGGGGCCGTTGATGACGTACTGCAAACGCCCCGATTTCACGTCGATGTTGGCGTGGATATACATTCCCCACACTGCATCGATAAATGCCTTGATTGGCACCACTATCGGGTTCGCTCCCAGCAAGATAATCGGGGCAAACTCAATGGTTTGATTAATGATGATTTCGACCGCGTGCGAGCGCGAGCCCGCCAGCCAATCGACGTGTTTGCCCGAGTGGTGCGCTTCGTGCGTACGCCAGAAAAACGCGCTGCTGTGCTGAAAACGGTGAAACCAATAGATGTAAAAATCGTGCGTGACGACGAAAAATGCCACCTGCGCCGCCACCGGCCAGCTCGCCAGCAACTGCCAGCGCAGCGGCCCTACCCAGCGGTCGAGCGCCAGAATGATGATGTCGAAAATCAGAATCTTCAGCAGAAAACTTTGGAACAGCGTGTACCAAATCAAGTCCACCCATAGTCCGTCCCGGAAAAACGGCAGCCCTTTCCGGTACGGAAACTTACGCTCCAGCACCAGCAGCACCGCCACCGCCACCAACAGCAACGGCGTAGTAATAAGCGTGGTAAGTTCGACGGAGGACAGATTTTGGAACATAAATGAATGACGGGGATGACTTCGCGTTCAGAGGCCAATAACAATCCGGGCCGCAATCGTTCCGGCCGGCCAGCAAAAAAGTGGTCGGACGAATCGCCCGAAGGGCTTCGTCCGACCACTTTGTTACGTTGAACGACTCGCGTCAAAGTCAGTGGTCGGAAATTCGCCCGGCCACTGTTGCTACACCGCCGTTACTTCCCGCCGCAGGCGGCGCAGCGGCTCCTTCTCACTCTCGTACACTACCTTAACCCCGTCGCCGAGGGCGGCTTCGGTGTCGCGGATGTCGCGCACCATTTTGGCCAGACCGCCCGGCTCTACGCTCGCGGCGTGGTCGGAGCCCCACATGGCACGGTCGAGGGTGAAGTGGCGCTCGACGAAGCTGGCGCCCAGGGCCACGGCCGTAACCGTGGTGCCGAGGCCGGTTTCGTGGCCCGAATAGCCGATGGGTGTGCCGGGGTACTGGGCTTGCAGGGTCTGAATCATTCGCAGGTTTAGCTCCTGCGGCGGGCAAGGATAGGCCGACGTGGAGTGGGCAATAAGCAGATTATCAAGCCCAACGTGCTGCACGGCATCGATAATTTCCTGCTGCGTGCTCATGCCGGTACTCAGCATCAGCGGCCGGCCGGTGGCCCGCACCCGGTCGAGCAAGGGCTTGTCGGTCAGCGAAGCAGAGGCCATTTTGTAAAGCACCGGCTGGTACTGCTCCATAAAATCGACCGATGGCTCATCCCAGCACGAAGCAAACCAGTCGATGCCTTTGGCCAGGCAATAGTCGTTGATGGCGTCGTACTCGTCCTGCCCGAACTCGGTTTTGCGCTTGTAGTCGATGTAGCTCATGCGGCCCCAGGGCGTGTCGCGCTGCTTCTCCCACTGGTCGCGGGGTACGCACAGCTCGGGGGTACGCTTTTGAAACTTAACGGCATCGGCTCCAGCTGTTACGGCGGCGTCAATGAGCTGCTTGGCAATGTCCAGCGAACCGTTGTGGTTGATGCCAATTTCGGCAATGATGTAGCACGGTTGGCCGGGGCCAATGGCGCGGTTAGGCTTGATTTTTACGGTCGTCATGAAAATGAAGAGATTGACGGAGTAATTGGCGCGGCAGAAAACAGCCGCATCGGTAAAGGGCAACGCCGAAGCGGCCCAAATGCTTTAAACGCAATAAAAACGTAATAAGCCACCCAATTGATTTGCGGCTTAAAGCAGTTTCCAGGAAAGCATACCACCAACTTGGAAACTGCTTTAAAATTAGCCGTGGGCACTGATAATGAGTTCGGCAAATTCGCGAAAAGCGCCCTGTCCGCCGTAGGCTTCGCAGTGAAAGTCGGCCACTTCGCGGGCAAAGCGGGTGGCATCGCCGGGGCAGGCGCTCAGGCCCACCAGCTGCAAAATGCCCACGTCGTTGGTGTCGTCGCCGATAAAGGCCACTTCGTCGGCCGCCAGGCCAGTACGTTCCAGAATTTCGGCCAGCCGGGCGGGCTTGTCTTTAATGCCCAGGTGCAGTTCGGTAATTCGCAGCTTATCAGCGCGTTTCTGTACCGAAGGCGAAGTTTCACCGGTCATGATGCCGGTGTCTACGCCCACGGCCCGCAGCCGTTCCACGCCCATGCCATCGCGGATGTTAGCGCTTCATTTCTTCGCCGCGCTCGGAATAATACACGCCGCTGTCGGTCAGTACGCCGTCGCAGTCCGTGAGTAAGAGTTTGATGCGAAGGGCTTTGGCGGTGAAGTCGGGCATTTATCAATGAGGAATGAAGAGTAATGAATGAGGAATTTGAGCTTGCCCCGGCAATTCCTCATTCCTCATTGAGCGCAGCGTCTCAACTGCTGTTACGCGAGCAATTCGAGCGTCTTGTGTTTCAGGTTGTTTCTCGTTGCTTGTTGCTCGTTGCTTGTTGCTCGTTGCTTGTTGCGCTAGTGCCTCAAAAACCGCCCAGAAACCATCAACAAGCAACAAGAAACAGCTCGCGTAACATCAGGTCTTAATTCTTCATTAAAACGCGAAGCGCCATTAAATCGCTGTCCAGCCGCCGTCCACCACCAGGTTGGCCCCGGTCATATACGCCGAAGCCTCGGAAGCCAGAAACACCACCGCACCCTGATAATCAGTGGCGGAGGCCATACGGCCCAGCGGCGTTCTGGCGCTGTACTGCTGCACGAAAAATTCATCCTGGCTATTTTCCACGCCGCCCGGCGACAGCGTGTTCACCCGCACCCCGGCCGCGCCCCAGTAGGCCGCCAGGTAGCGCGTAAAATTTACCACCGCGCCCTTCGTCATCGGGTAAGACGGTGATTTATAGAAGGTCTGTTCGCCAGCCGCGTTGCGGTAAATGCTTTGGTCGGGCCCCACAATGCCGTAGGTGCTGGCCACGTTGATGATGGAGCCGTGGCCCTGCGCCGCCATCGGCGTACCGAATACCTGCGCGGCTAGGAACACGCCCGTCACGTTCACTTCCAGCACCTTTTGGAACGTGGCCAACGGAAAATTCTCGAACTTGCTGAGGTCGGCAGCCAGGGCCGGGTTCTCGAACATATCGTTGATGGCGGCGTTGTTCACCAGCACGTCGATGTGCCCGAACTGCGCCAGAATCTGGTCGCGGGCCTGGGCCAGCGAGGCGGGTGAGGTCACGTCCACGGTCAGGGCTAGGTGGGGGCCACCGGGCAGCGTCGCCAGCACGTCGTGCTCGTGTACGTCGGCGGCCACCACGTTGGCCCCGGCGGTGGCCAGGGCCAGGCAGTGCTGCCGCCCAATGAGGCCCGCCGCGCCGGTGACAATGGCGGTTTTGCCGGTGAGGTCGAAGAGGTTCATGGGTTTTTTCGGTTGAGGTAGGCCAGTGGTCGGGCGAATTCCCGAAGGGTTCGTCCGGCCACTTACCGCTGAACGACTCGCGTCTGGGTTGTTCTGGGGCAGCATAGGGCAGTGGCCGGGCGAATCCCGCGCAGCGGTTCGTCCGGCCACTGGGCTTACTTCTTCGCCGGGGCGGCGTTCGTCACCTTACGAAACACAGCCTCAACCGGTTCGCCTTCCAGCCGCTGTGCCACATCGTCGGCTTCGATGGCGGTTTTCAGCAGCGCCAGCACCTCGCCGTAGGCCGCCAGCGTACGGGTGATGTCGTCGTCGGAGTGCGAGAAGCACATATTATGGAAGCCGCTCCACATGATGCCGCGCTTAAATAACTCCTGCTGCACGAAGGCTTTTACTTCCAGCGGGTTGCCAGCGGCGGGGTCGAAGGTGACGATGCTGCGGCAGGGATAGCCGTAGCACTTGGTGTGCTGACTCAGGCCGAGGTCGGCGGCGAGCTGGTTGTAGCCGTCGAGCAGTTTCTGGCCTTGTTCGGCGAGGCGGGCGGGCACGTTTTGCTCACGCATCTCGGCGATGGTGGCCATTGCGGCAGCCATACTCAGGGCTTCACCGCCGAAAGTGGTGAAGAAAAATACCTCCTGCTCAAAGAGTTGCATCACGTCCTTGCGGCCGGTGAGCAGGGCAATGGGCATTCCGTTGGCGAAGGCTTTGGAATAAACCGCGAGGTCGGGCGTGATGCCGAAAAACGCCTGTGCTCCGCCCACCGCGATGCGGAAGCCGGTCCACATTTCGTCAAAAATCAGCAGCGTCCCATTTTCCTTGCAGAGGCGGGCCACTTCGTGCAAAAAGTTGTCTTTCGGCGCATCAAAAATGAACGGCTCCAGGATGACGCACGCCACGCCGGCGGTCAGCAATTCCCTGAAATTTTTAAGGTTATTGTACTCAAAGGCCGTGGTCAAGTCCTTGATTTCTTGCGGAATGCCCGCTGCCCGGCTCGTGGTGCCGATGTACCAGTCGTGCCAGCCGTGGTAGCCGCAGCACAGCACCTGGGCGCGGCCCGTGAAGGCGCGGGCCACGCGCACGGCGGCGCTGCACACGTCGGCCCCGGTCTTGCTGATGCGGATGCTTTCGGCGTTGGGAATGATTTCGTGGATTAGCTCCGCGAGTTGCACTTCCAGCTCGTGCATCATCGAGAACGTGATGCCGTCGTCGAGTTGGGCGCGGATGGCATCGTCCACCCGCTCGTAGGCGTAACCGAGCGAGATGGGGCCGATACCCATCTGGTAGTCAATGTATTCGTTGCCGTCCACGTCCCAGATGTGGGAGCCTTTGGCGCGTTTCACGTACTTCGGCGAAGCGCCTTTGCTGTACTGGCCAGGGCCTTTGGCCAGGGTTTGCGTCACGGGGTGCATGATTTGCACGGCGCGGGCGTAAAGGGCGTCGGAGTTGGGATAATTAATCACTGATTTTAAAGCTGGTTTTTAGATGATTGCACCGATTGAGCGAACAGCTACTCGGAAAATTCGTTTTCTTTAACCTTCGTCTTTGCGCCAAATTCGGCGGGTTCGCCGCCCAGCGCAGCGGCGATGCGCCGGGCCAGGTGCTGGGCGGTAAAGCCTTCGTATTCGAGCACTTCGCTCAAGCGACCGGGACGGTACCAGCGTTCTTCCAACGCAATGGGTAGGACGCGGGCCGTGAGCTGCTGACGCAGCAGCACCTCGGCCAGAATGGAGTAGAGGCCGCCGGTGAGAAAATGGTCTTCGAGCGTGACGATGAGGCCACCAGTGGCTACCACTTTAAGTAGCGCAGCTTCGTCTATTGGTTTGAGGGAGCGCAGGTTGAGTAAACCTACGGAGTAGCCCTGGGCTTCGAGTAACTCGCGGGCCGGGAGGGCTTGCTCAAACAGCATTCCGTACACCAGAATGGTGACATCGTAGCCTTCGGCGACGACTTCGGCCTTGCCGATTTCAAATGGCTCGTGCGCGTAAGTGCCTGGGCGGGTGTTGATACGCACATAAGCCGGGTCGGGCGAGGCCCAGATGGCGGGCAGCATGGCGAGCATATCGGCTTCGTCGGCGGGCGCAAAAACCGTCATGCCGGGGATGCCGCGCATGAGCGAAACGTCCTCAATGGCTTGGTGCGTGGGGCCGTTGCCGTCCGACAAAAAGCCCGGCACGAAGCTGCTGATTTTGACGGGTAAATGCGGAATGCCCACATCGGTCCGAATAAACTCAAAGGCCCTGAGCGTAAGAAAGGTAGCCAGCGCATGAACCACCGGAATACGGCCCCGCAACGCCAGCCCGGCCGCTGCCCCGATGAGCGTTTGCTCGGTGATGCCGGTGTCGATGAAGCGGCCACCCAACACGGCGGGCAGGTTGCGGATGAGGGCGCGGTTTTCGGCCGTCATCACCACGAGGCGGTCGTCGGCGAGGGCCAAATCACGGATTAATTCTTCGTAAATCACTGATTTTAAGACTGATTTAAAATGACTAAACTGATTGGTATTTGCTATTTCTTAATCACTAATTTTAAGACTGATTTTTATTGATTGCACTGATTGGGAGGGTAGTTAAGAACTTACAAATCAATGCGACAAAGCAAGCAACAAAAATCAGTGTAATCACCTAAAAATCAGCCTTAAAATCAGTGATTATCTGACCGTCAGGGTTTCGCTCGTCAGCTTGGTGGCTTCCTGGCTGTGCAACTCTTCGAGGAGGCTGGTTACTTCGTCGGCCGAAAAGTTGCAGAACCAGCGGTCGGCGCGGGCTTCGATGCTGGGCAGGCCCCGGCCGCGCACGGTGTCGCAGATGATGACGGAGGGCTTGGTTTGGGAAAAGGGCAGGGCGGTGAAGGCGGCTTCGAGCTGTTCAAAATTGTGGCCGTCAATGCGCTGCACGGCCCAGCCGAAGGCTTCAAACTTGGGGCCGAGCGGTTCGAGCGGGATGAGGTCTTCGGTGGCGACGTTGGCCTGGAAGTGGTTGCGGTCGATGACGAGGGTAAAGTTGTGCAGGTTATGGGCGGCGGCCACGAGCACGGTTTCCCACACGCTGCCTTCGTTGAGTTCGCCGTCGCCGGTGATGACGATGGTGCGGTTGTGGAAGCCGCGCAGGCGGTTGTCGAGGGCCACGCCCAGGCCCACGCTGGGCAAGTGGCCCAGCGAGCCACTGTGAAACTCCACGCCGGGCACGTTGCGGTTGGGGTGCCAGTAGATGTGGTCGTTGGCTTTGAGGTGGTTAGCCAGGCGTTCTTTGGGCATATAGCCCAACTCGACAAAGGTGCCGTAGAGGGCGGGCACGTCGTGGCCTTTGCTGAGGAAAAGGAAGTCGCGGTCGGGCGCGGCCAGCGTTTGAGGGCTGATGTTGAGGAAGTCAGCGTAGAGATAGACCAGCAAATCGGCGCAGCTCAGCGAAGCACCGGTGAAGCAGCCACCGTCGGTGCTGAGGCGCACGATGTGCTCGCGGACGCGTAGGGCTAAGGCTTGGAGTTCAGCTTTTTTGTCGGAAGTCATGTTTTTTTGGTGCCTAGTGCTTGGTGCTCAGTGCCTAGTGCTTGGCGTTAGTCATTTCGTGTTTTGCGGATTATTTAATGCCCAATGCCTAAGCACTAAGCACCAGGCACCGATTTAGTCTGGCCCACGTCCACGGTTTTGAGCTCATCCAAGTGGTTGCGGTACCAGTTCACGCCGGCCAGGTGTTGGTTGAGGGCAAAGATACCCGGCTCGCGGTGCAGCAAGGAAAGGATATCGGTGAGGCCGAAAGCTGGATTGTTGGGATACAGTGCGTTGTACACCGCTTTAATGAATTCGTAATCCTGCGGATAATCAATCGTAAAGCGGTGGCTCATCGAGTAGTCGAAACCGGCCTCCCACCTTACGTTGGCGAGGCGGAACCGGGCGGGGTTTTCCCAGAAATAGGGCGTGGTATGTTCGCGCTCCAGGGGGCGCTTGGCCGAGTGCCAGGCGGTTTCGAGGGCCTCAAAGCCCATGACTTCCACGTCGTTGCCGTCGGGGTAGGTGGCGGGGTGCAGGTTGCTTACGTAGTCGGCATCGCCGGCCGCGGCCAGGTACACGCCGATAACGCGGTCGATGACGGCGGGGTCGATGAGGGGGCAATCGGAGGGGATTTTGACGACGGCCCGCTCTTCGCCGAAGTGCCGGGCGGCCTGGTAGTGGCGGTCGAGCAAATCGGTGGGGCTGCCCCGAAAAACCTCGATTTTATGAGCGTGGCAAAGCTCCACGAGCGGGTCGTCGGCGGGGTCGGTGGTGGTGATGATGGCCACACGGCCCACGAGCTGGGCGCGGCGCACCCGCTCGACCATGCGGAGCAGTAGCGGCTCGCCGCAGAGGTTGAGGCTGACTTTATCGGGCAGGCGGCTGGAGCCGCGCCGGGCCTGGATGA
>JANYFQ010000062.1 GCA_025362615.1 Hymenobacter sp.
GGGTAGGCGGCGAAGGCCGTGGCCCGCGCGTCGGCCAGCACCGCCGTGGGCAGCAGCACAGCCGTCGTGGCCGTGTTGGTGCGGACCGGGGCGTTGAAGTCGAAGAAAATATCGGCCTTGTTGCGCACCACGTCGCCCAGCGCGAGCGAGGCGCGGGGCCGCACCCGGAAGCGCACGAAGCCCTGCGAGCCCAGCTCGTTGCGCGAGCGGTGGGGCAGGCCGATGTTGGGGAAGCGCAACGTCAGGGTGCCGCGCTCGCCCAGATTCCAGGTGCAGCGGTGGGAGTAGTCGAGCAGTTGCAGGGTCGTCAAATCGAGCTTGCGGAAGTCGAGCGTGTCGGTGACGACGACGGTGAAGGCCGTGTCGGTGCCCATGTTCTGGAAGCGCACGGTGTAGTCGAGCGGCAGGCGCGAGGCCACCTGGGCGGGCGAGAGGCGGGTGTAGCTCACGGCGATGTCGTTCGGGTCGTAGGAGCCGGTCACGGTGGTGGTGCTGGCGCTGCTGTTGTCGGCCGGCACCAGGTCGCCGGCCACGGGCGCGTCGGCCGAAGCGCCGATGAGGGTGCTCAGGGGCGTACCCACGGCGATGGTCATATCGACGACGAGGGTGCGGCGGCTCAGGGGCGGGATGGCGGCGTAGTTCCAGCGCACCACGCGGCCGGTGGCCGTGGCCGTGGGGTAGCTGCCCGTAAAAGTGGTGTTGGCATCGAGCGTGACGGTGGCCGTGCCCGCCGGGATGGTGGCCGTGCCCACGTTCTCCAACGCCAGTTGCTGGCGGGCCTGGAAGCCCGGCCGCGCCGCCCCGAAGTTGGTGAGCGTGGCCCGCAGGTCGAGCTGGTTCGGGATGGGCTGGTAGCCAAAGGTGCGGGCGGTATCGACCCGGCCAAAGCCCACAAAGGCACCGCTGTAGCCGGCGGCCGTGGGCTGCGTGAGGGCGTAGTGCAGCGGCGGCACCGGGGCGGGCAGCGCGTAGCTGCCGGCCCCCACGTACACGTTGAAGCTGCCGCCGGTGTCGAAGGTACCCAGCGTGGCGCGGGTGCCTTGCAGCCCTTGCAGCACCACGTTCTGCGGAAACGCGCCCTCGCCGGCGTCGCGGCGGCCGTTGCCGTTGGCATCCAGGTAAAGCTGGCCGCGCACGGTGTTGTGCCGGGTGCCGATGCGGGCCACGCTGGCCCCGCCGCCCACCTGGGTAAGGCCGCCGAAGGCAAACGCCGGCGGAATGCGGCTCATGCCCTGGGGGTTGGCCAGCGTCTGGGTGGCGTACGAACCGGGCGCTGAGACGAAGTACACGTTGCCCCGCGCATCAAGACCGACGTTCTGGGCATCGTTGTAAAAGGAGCCGGTGATGGGGTTGCTGCCGCCGACGGCGCGGCTGGCCGCCGTCCACTGCGGCACGCCGGCCGCGTCGAAATGCACCAGGCTCTGGTAGTCGGTCAGCACGAAGTTGCCGATGGCCGGGTTGTCGTAGACCACGGCCAGTACGGTGGCTTCGCCCGCCGCGTCCACGACCAGCAAGGCCCCCATGTTGTAGTTGAGGGGTACGTTTTGCCGCGCTTGGTTGGTGGCCCAAAGCAACGCCCCGGCGGCCGAGTACTTGGCCAGGCACAAGCCCGCCGTGCTGGTGCCGGTGAGGTAGTAATTGCCGGCCCGGTCGGCGGCGGCAGCGTAGGCCGTGGGCACCGGCACAGCGGGCGTGTCGCCGAGGCGGCCGGGCCGCGCCCAACTCAGCGCCCCGCCCGGCCCTACCGACAGCACAAACTCGTCGAACGTGCCCAGCGGCAGCCGGCTGGCCAGCACCTGCGGGTAGCCGGGGCTGTTGAAGCGCAAGGCTTGGTTGAACTGCCCAAGCACCAGGCAGCCGCCCGCCGCCTGTGGCCCCAGGCGCATCTGGCCGATGCCCGAGGGATGGCCGGCGCTGTAACGCGACACGTACGGCGTGGGCGTACCCCGCAGCCGCCGCGTCCACTCGCCGGTGCCGGCGGCGTTGTTGCCCACCAAAAAGGTTTCGGTTGAGTCGATGGGCAGCCCCCCCAGGGTGCCGGTGCCAACGGGGGTGGGGCCCCGGTAGGTGACGGCAATGCCAGCCAGGTAGCAGTTGCCGAGGCCGTCCACCGTCAGGTCAGGGAAAAAGTTGACACTGGTGGGCAGCGGGCGCGTCCACAACAACACCCCGTTGACATCGCACTTCCCATAAAAGCCCACGCTGACCCCCGTTGGCAGGGCAAGGGCCGCCGGAACCGGCACCCCGTCCCATTTCGAGAACGAGGAAATCGAGCCCGTCACAAAAAAGCCGTTGTTCACCGGGTCGGCCTTAAAGCCGTTGACCACGATGCCGCCCGACTCGCCGATGGGGAAATTCATGCCCCGCACCGACTTCACCCACACCACCCGGCCCGTCGAGTCGAAGCGGGCAATCTGGAAGCCGGCGGCGGCGTTGGCCGGGTGGCGCACCAGCCGCCCATCCACGCGGGCGCTGTCGGTGAAGTGAAAGCAGACGTAGGTGTTGCCCGCCGCGTCGGTGGTGGCCCCGAGGCCAATGTTGCCGTTGCCGCCGCAGTTGCGGGCCAGCTTGGCCCATTCAAATACTTGCGCCGTGGCGGCGCGGTGCCCGCCAAGCAGCACGGCCGCCAGCAGAAAGAGAGTGCGGAGAAGTTTCATGGGGTTGAATGAAAAGAAAAGGTGTTTCAGGAATGAATGAATGAGGTGCGGCGCGGGCGGGCGGCTTTTTTCGCCGCCCGCCCGCTTGTCGTGGCGGGGTGGCGGGCCGGCCGTCGTGGCGGGGTTGGTGGCG
>JANYFQ010000300.1 GCA_025362615.1 Hymenobacter sp.
CCCGGCAGGGTGCTTTACGTACGCAGAAATAGAAGTTTAGCTGCCGAAATGTTTCGGCCGCCGCCCCCACCTCACTCGTTTTCATCGCTATGGCCGCTCCCGCCAAAACCGCCGCTCTCAAAACCGCCGCACCCAAAAAAGCCGCCGCCCCGGCCGCCAAAAAAGCCCCGGCCAACGCCACAGCCCCCAACACCGGCAAAGGGGCCGGCACAAACCCCGCCGTTGACATTCAGCCCATCCTCAACCAGCAAAACCACGCCCCCGCGCCCACCCAGCGCTTCGGCACCGTCAGCCAGCGCCTGCCCATCGGCCTCGATGAGGCCACCCGCCAAAGCAGCGTGACCATGCTCAACCAGCTGCTGGCCGATACCATCACGCTGCGCGATATGTACAAAAAGCACCATTGGCAGGTGGTGGGTCCCACCTTTTATCAACTGCACTTGCTCTTCGACAAGCACTACGAGGAGCAGGCCGAGCTGGTCGATGCCATTGCCGAGCGCATCCAGATTCTGGGCGGCGTGGCCGTGGCCATGGCCCACGACGTGGCCGAGCTCAGCAGCATCCCGCGGGTGCCCCGCGACCGCGAGGAAGCGCCCGTACAGGTATCGCGGCTGCTCGATGGCCACCAGCGCATCCTCAAAAACTGCCACGACTACGCCGGCAAGGCCGATGAGTCGGGCGACGACGGCACCAACGACCTCATTGTGAGCCAGCTCGTGCGGACCAACGAAATGCAGGTCTGGTTCGTGTCGGAGCACGTTGTCGAGTCACCCCTGACCCGCGCCGCGTAATCCGATTCGCTGAAACCAGTACCGAAAGAGGCTGCCGCAGATGATGCGGCAGCCTCTTTTGGGTTTGAAGCTATTTAGGGTTTTTCATTTGAGCGGCTTGGCGAGGGGCGTTGCTGCGGGCTGCCGGCTTTTGGGCCGGCTGTCCGCTGGTCGCTCGCACAGTGGCGGTTCAACGATAAGCCGGCAGCCCGCCCCGAGTCCGACTTGCTAAACAGCTTCTACTTCTCCCACTACTTGCTGCAACTTATGGTGCCTTCTCTGTCTAAATGGATGCGCCTGGCCCTGGCGGCCGGCGCGCTGAATGCCCTGGCGGCGGCTCCTGCACTGGCGCAAGGCACCGTGCGTCGGCATCTGGTGTATTTTCGGGACAAGGCCGGCACGCCGTTTTCGGTGGCGCAGCCGCAGGCGTTTTTGTCGGCGCGGGCGGTGGCGCGGCGCACCCGGCAGGGCATCGCCGTGCTGCCCCGCGACTTGCCCGTGACCCCCGCCTACGTCGCCCAGATTCGGGCCGTGAGCGGCGGGCCGCAGGTGATTTACACGTCGCGCTGGTTCAATGCGGCGGTGGTTTCCTGCGATTCTATCACGCTGGGCCGCATCCTGGCCCTGCCCAAGGTGAGCCGCGCCAGCACCCTCAACCGCAGTGCCCGCGTGCCGGGGCCGTTCAGCCCGCCCGCGCAGCTGCCCGCGCCTGCTGCCGGCCGGGGCACGCTGGCCACCCGCGCCCAGTACGGCCCGGCCTACCGCCAAAACCAGCAGATTGGGGCCCTGGCCATGCACGATGCCGGTTTTCGGGGCGAGGGCATGCAAATCGCCGTGTTCGATGCCGGCTTTCCGGGAACCGACCAGATTTCGGCCTTGCAGCCGCTGTTTCTGGAGCAGCGCCTGGGCAGCACCCGCAACTTCGTGGATGGCGGTACCGGCGTGTACGGCCGCAGCGACCACGGCACCAACTGCCTCTCCACGATGGCGGCCAATCAGGCGGGCTTTTTCATCGGCACCGCCCCCAAGGCTACCTTTCACCTGTGCATCACGGAAGACGTGTATTCCGAGCACCCCATTGAGGAAGCCAACTGGCTGGCCGCCGCCGAGTACGCCGACTCGGTGGGCGTGGACGTTATCAGCTCCTCCCTGGGCTACACCGATTTCGACGCGCCGTCCGTGTCCTACACCTACGCCGATATGACTGGCCGCAACGCCATCAGCTCGCGGGCCGCCACCATGGCCGCCCGCGTGGGCATGCTGGTCGTGAGCGCCGCCGGCAACGAGGGCAACCACACCTGGCGCTACATTTCGGCCCCCGCCGATGCCGATTCCATCATGAGCATCGGGGCCGTCGATTCGTTGGGCAACCACGCGGCGTTCAGCTCCTACGGCCCCACGGCCGACGGCCGCATCAAGCCCACGCTCTCG
>JANYFQ010000174.1 GCA_025362615.1 Hymenobacter sp.
GTCGTGGTCTGGCGGTACACGGCCCCGTCCAGGCGCAGGCGGTTCTTGAAGAATTGCAGGTCCAGGCCCAGCTCGTAGCTGCGGGTTTGCTCGGGGCGCAGCAGCGGGTTCGAGCCGAAAAAGCCGTTGCGGAAGCCCCCGCCGATGAAGGTGTTGGTGGTGAGCGGCGACACCACGCGGTAGGGGCCCGTGTCTTTGCCCACCTGGGCCAATGCGGCGCGCAGCTTGCCATAGCTCAGCACGGGGTTTTGGTCGAGGTTGAGGGTGCGCGAGAACTCCCAGCCCAGGGCCGCCGAGCCGTAGCCGAAGCCCTTGCCGAAAATCTTGCCCTGGTCGGGGCGCGGCAGCGTCGACGACCGGTCGTAGCGGCCCGATACTTCCAGCGTCACCTGCCGGAACAGGTCGAAGTTCACCCGCGCAAAGTTGCCGACGATGGCCCGCTGCGAAAACCGTTGCAGCACGTTGCGCACCGTCGTGTTGTTGACGCTGATAAAAGTCGGGTTCTGGAACACCGTGCCGATAAAGTCGTTCGACTTGTTCTCGTTCAGCTCCAGGCTGTTGCCCACCAGCAGCGTGCCGCGAAAGTTCTCGCTGAACTGGTGCGTGAGCGTGGCCACGAGGTTGGAGTTGATGACCTGGTTGAGGTTCACGCCTTCGGCCAGGCCGCCATCCTGGTTGCCCTCTTGCGAAGTACCCACGGCCCGCACCGAGCGGGTGCGCTCCTGGTAGAAATCGTTGCCCAGCACGTAGTTAAAATTCAGCCACTTGGCGGGCGTGTAGCCCAGTGTCACGTTGCTGATGAGGCGGTTGGTGCGGTCGCTTTGCGGGTTGCGCTCGGCCGTGAAGTAGGGATTGTCCGGGTCGTCTCGGCCGGCTCCGCCCACCAGGCGGCGGCGGGTGCCGTCCACGTTGGCGTAGTTGCGGGCATCGTCGTTGCGGGGCCAGTTCAGCAGGCTCAGGTAAAAGCCGCTGGGGTTGGTGGAGTTACCAAACAAGCCCTGGCCCTGAAACGGCCGCGTGCCGCCCGAGTTGATGTAGTTGGCCGAGGCCCCGGCCGTGAGCTTGGGTGAGAGCTGGATGGTGCCCGAAAGCCGCACCGACGACTTGTCGTAGGCGCTGTTGGGCACGATGCCGGTCTGGGTCAGGTTCGAGGCCGACAGAAAAAAGGTGGCCTTCTCCGTGCCGCCCGACATGGTGAGGTAGTTCTGAAAGCTGCGGCCTTTCTCAAAGAAATTGCCCAGGTTGTCGTAAATCGGCTCGGCGGGCCCGAAGCGGGGGCCCCACGAAGTACGCACGGCCGGGTCGAAAATACCGGCCGTGCCCTGCTTGTACACGCTTTGCAGCGTGGGCAGGCGGCGCACCTCGTCCACCGAGTACTGCGTGCGGTAGGTGATGGCCGTGCGCCCGGCCACCCCTTTTTTGGTGGTGATGATGACCGCACCGTTGCCGGCCCGCAGGCCGTAGAGGGCGGAAGCCGCCGGGCCCTTGAGCACCGTGATGCTGGCTACATCGTCGGGGTTGATGTCGGAGGCGCGGTTGGGCGTGGCGGCCGAGCGGCCCAGCAGGCCGTTGAAGCCCGAGCCCCCGCCCGGCACCGACGATTCGACGAACGAGGAGTTGTCCATAATCACGCCGTCGATGACGAACAGCGGCTGGTTGTCGCCGTCGAGCGAGTTGCCGCCCCGAATCACGATGCTGGAGCCTTCGCCCGGCGCACCGCCCGAGCTGGTGATGGCCACGCCGGCCACCTTGCCCTGCAAGGCGTTCACGATGTTGGACTGCCGGGTGTCAATCAGCTCTTCGCCGCTCACCTGCTGGGCGGCGTAGTTCACCTCGCGCCGCTCCTGCTTGATGCCCAGCGAGGTCACGATGACTTCGTCCAGGGCCGCGGTGCTTTCCTTCAGGCCCACGTCGATGCTGCCAGCGGCATCCACGGTGCGCTCCTGCGAGGTATAGCCGATGAAGCTGAACACGAGCACCGCGCCCGGCGCGGCCGACAGCGCGTAGCGGCCGTCGGGGCCGCTGGTGCTGCCGGTGGCGGTGCCCTTCACCAGCACCGTGACGCCGGGCAGGGGGCTTTGGTCGGTGCCGGAGGTGACGACGCCCGTGACGGAGCGGGC
>JANYFQ010000232.1 GCA_025362615.1 Hymenobacter sp.
CGGCGCGGCCCAACGGACAGGGGCTGGCCAATATGCAGGCGCGGGCGGCGGCCGTGGGAGGCCGGGCCGCGTACCGGGCACTGGCCCCCGGCTTCGAGGTGCGGGTGGAAGTGCCGGGGTAGGAGAGGGGCAGGACAAAAAACTTGTCTGTTCCGTCCCAACTGCTCTGGTTGAGTAGGTGCTACCTGCTGGTACGCGGTGCCCTAAACCCCCACGGGGTTTCGTAGCAAAGCCGGGGGTTGGCAAAGCCTACCCCTGGTAATGAACCCCACGGCGGCCAAACCCCAACGAGGTTCCGTAGCTTTCGCTTTGGTCTGATGTGCAGCGGCCAGGCTACGGAACCCCGTGGGAGTTCGGCCGTTTTGGCGCGGCTCACCGGGGGTGTGCGCTTTGCGCCAACCCCCGGCTGTGCTACGAAACCCCGTTGAGGTTCGAAACACTGCGTAACAGCAGGTGCTAAGTACATTTACTTAGCGCTTCTTCCCGGCCGGGTAGCGTGTTTTGCATAGTAAAATGGCTGATTGATGCATTGCTTATGTTTTCCGGGTTCAAGAAAGACTACTCCTTACTGCTAAACGGCGGCCTGCTGGCCCTGGCCCTGCTGCTGCTACCGCTGGCCGGCCGAGCACAGCGGTTGTCTGGCATTCCGGCCGATACCGTGCTGGCCCGCCTGCGGCGGCCCGGCCTGCCCGACTCGGTGCGGGCAGATTACCTGGTGAGCTACGGCCTGCGGCAGCGCGGCAGCAACCGGCCCCTGGCGTTGCGCTACGTGCAGCAGGCCAAACGGCTGGCCCGGCAACGGCAGTTGCCGCGGCAGTTGGCCACGGCTTTGCGCATTTTGGGCGGGTTTGAGATGGAAACCGGCCAGTTGCCCGCCGCCCAGCGCCACCTCGAAGAAAGCCTGCGGCTTTACACCGCCTTGCACGACCAGGACGGGCTGGCGCAGTCCTACAACGACCTCGGCAACGTGGCGGCCAGCCTCTCCGACTACCCCCGCGCCCTGCGCTACTACCAACAGGCGCTGCGCCGCAACCCCGAGCGCACCGCCATCGACCAAAACAACGCCGCCGTGCTGCGCTACAACCTGGCGGGCGTGTACGGCGAGCTGCACCAGCCCCGGCCGGCCATGCAGCTGCTGCGCCGGGTGGTGGCGCAATGCCAGCGCTTGCACATCGACAACCTGTTGCCGGGAGCGTTGGCGTCGCTGGGCACGTTTCAGCTGGCTGCGGGCCAGCCCGACTCGGCGCGGCGCAGTTTCCGGCAGGGCCTGGCGCAGCTGCCGCCCGCCAACCTGCTCGGCGGCGCGCTGCTGCACACCGGCCTGGCCCAGGTGGCGCTCAAAACCGGCCCTCCGGCCGAGGCCCTGCGCGAAGCCCAGCTGGCCCTGCGCCAGGCCCGGCAGCTCGAAGACGCGGCCCTGCAAGCCGACGCCCTGCAAGCCGTGGCCGAGGCCCTGCGGCAGCTGCGCCGCCCCGAAGCCTACGACTCGCTGCACCGCTACCTGGCCCTGCACGACACCATTGTGCAGCAGGAGCGGGCCGAAGCCGTGCTCACCGCCCAGGCCCGCTTCGACAGCCGCGAGCAACAGGCCCAGATACTGGCCTTGCAGCAGCGCAACCGCCTGGCCGCCCAAGCCCAGGAGCTGGCCCGCCTGCGCACCCGGCAGGAGCGGGCCGGCCTGGGCACGCTGGCCCTGCTGGTGCTGGCCGGGGCCGGCGGCGTGGTGTGGCAGTACCGCCGCCGGCAGGCCGCCCGCCTGGCGGCCGAGGCCACGGCCCTGCGCCAGCGCCTGGCGGCCGACCTGCACGACGACGTGGGCAACCTGCTCACCCAGCTCAACCTGCAAAGCGGCTTGCTCAGCGAGCCCCACGCCTACAGCCCCGCCCAGGTGGCGGCGCGCCTCGAAACCCTGGCCGCCACCGCCCGCCGCGCCGCCCAGCAAATGAGCGACGTGGTGTGGGGCCTGGGGGCGGCCCAACGCACGCTGCCCGAGCTGCTGGCCCATATGCGCGACCACGCCCAGGAAGTGCTGCCCCCGGCCGGGGTGGACGTGGAATTTGCCACGGCCCTCGACCCGACGTGCCCCGCGCCGGGAGCCGAAGCCCAGCAACAGCTCTACCTTATTTACAAAGAGGCGCTGCACAACGTGGTGAAGCACGCCCGCGCCACGCTGGTGCAAGTCAATTTACAACAAACGCCGGCCGGCCTGGTGCTGAGTGTGGCCGACGACGGGCGGGGGCACGACGGGGCGGCGCGGCCCAACGGGCAGGGCCTGGTCAATATGCAAACGCGGGCGGCGGCCGTGGGCGGCCGGGCCGCGTACCGGGCGCTGGCCCCCGGCTTTGAGGTGCGGGTGGAAGTGCCAGCGTAGCAGGGGGCGGCAACGCGGTTTGAGGGAGCGTTGGCGGCGGTCGGGGATTGTTTTTGCGGTGCGGTGGCAGTTGGTGCGGGCCGTTGCGGGCCGGCGCAGGCGTTTTACGCCAAATGCCCCATCGGCTCCGGGGCCGGACTGCTGGCCCGGTGCCGGCCCCGGCCCTACCCCGCCCGTTTCAGGCCCCGCTCGAGGCGGTAGATGGTTTCGGTGAGGCGTTTGCTGCGGACTTCGGGGCGCTTGGCCCCTTCGAGCCAGCGCACGTAGTCGCGCTGCTGCACCAGCGTGAGGGCGCGGAAGCGGGCCAGGGCCGTGGGGTTGGCGGCGAAGGCGGCGGCCAGGTCGGCGGGCTGCGCCACCACGCGCTCGCCCAGGTCGGGGGCCAGGGTGATGGTAAATTCATCGCCGATGGTTTTGTGCAGGGCGCGGCGGATTTCGCGGGGCACGGGCAGGCCGTACTGCCCGTCGCCGAGGGCCACGAGGTTGCCCTGGTGCGGGAAGCCATCAACAGTAGCCAGCACCGGCAACCGGTGTTTGGCCCCGAGGGCGGTGGCGGCGGCGGCGGGCAGGGCCACGAATACCTCGCCCGTGGCGGGGTCGTCTTCGAGGTGGGCGGTGAAGGTCATGGCGGGGTGGTGGGGTGGGGTGGTGGAAGTGGTGAAAGCGGTGGAAGTGGTGAGGAGGGTGGAAGTGGTGGGGGGACTGTTTATCAACCCACTAATGCGCTAATCCGCTGACCCATTACCCTACCAATTCACCAATTTATCAATTCACCAACTCACCAAAGCTACGGCGCGGGGGCGGGCCTGGGCGGCCGGGCCGTAGTTTTGCAGGCGGAGCCAGAGAGGCGGGCCGCTACCGGGCCGCCTGTTTCCGGGCCTCGCCCCGTTGGCATGTTTCTTTTCCGTTTGCTTGCCCTGCTGCGCTACGCCCGGCCCTGGGCGCTGGCCGCGCTGCTGGCGCTGGGCGGGGTGCTGCTGGCCCCGGCGGCGGCGGCCCAAACCCGCGCCATCGACAGCCTGCGCCGCGTGGTGGCCCAGCCCCTGCCCCCGGCTCCGCTCGACACGGTGCGGGCGCTGGCCCTGGCCGAGCTGTGCTACCAATTGCTCAACCGCGACCTGCCCGCCGCCCGCCGCTACGGCGAGCAGGGCCTGGTCCTGGCCCGGCGCATCGGGTTCATCCACGGCGAATCCAGCTGCCTCTACAACCTGGGCTACGTGGCCAGCCGCCAGCGCGACCTGAGCGCTGCCGCCGGCTACTTCCAGGCCCTGCTGCGGACCGCCTCGCGGCCGGGCCACGTGCCGTGGGCCGAGGCCGAGGCCTACGCCGGGCTGGGCAGCGTGGCCACGATGGGCGAGCAGTTTGCGGCCGCAAACCGCTACTATCGCCTGGGCCTGGCCCTGGCCACGGCCCGCCAGAATTCGGCCGACCTGCACATGGTCCTGAACCGGCTGGCGACCCTCTACAGCGTGGAAGCCTTGCGCCACCGCCCGCCCGCCGACACCCTCATGACCCAGGCCGAAGCCTACGCCCGGCGCCTGCTGCGCTTGCTGGGGCCAACCCCTACCGTCGATGGGGGGGCGGCCTACAACGCGCTGAGCGGGGTGGCCATTGCCCGGCAGCGGCCCGACTCGGCGGCCTACTACGGGCGGCGGGCGGCGGCGAGCTTCCGGGCCGTGGGCGACAGCTACAACGCCCTGGTGGCCGACCACCACATTGCCAAAGCCTCCCTGACCCTGGGCCGCCCCGCCGCCGCCGCCGCGTTGATGCGCCCCGCCGTCGCCGCCGCGCACGCCATGGGCCACGCCGAGCTGGAAGCCGCGGCCTCCGAAGTCCTGGGCCGGGCGCTGCTGGCCCTGGGCCAGCCCCGCGCCGCCTACCAGGCCCAGGCCCGCACCGGCACCCTGCGCGACTCGCTGCAAACCGCCGAAAGCCGCGAGGCCCTGGCCCGCGCCGAGGGCAGCTTCGGCCGCGAACGCCAGAACCGCCGCATTGCCGAACTCGACCGCGCCCGGGCCGCCCAGCGCCGCCAGCTGCTGCTGGCCGGGGCCGCCCTGTTGGCCCTGGCCGCCGGCGGGGCCGCCGGCGCGGTGCTCTACGGCCGCCTGCGCCGCTCCCGCGCCACGCTGGCCACCCAAAACCAGGCGCTGGCCCGCGCCCGCGCCACCCAGGACCGCCTCTACGCCGTCATCGGCCACGACCTGCGCTCGCCCCTGGCCGCCCTGCACATGACGGCCGACCTGCTGGCCTAGCACCGCACCGCCCCCGACCCCGCCCTGCTCGACATGCTGGCCACCGAGCTGCGCGGCACCACCGGCCGCGTGATGGGCCTGCTCGACAACCTGCTGCACTGGGCCGCCGCCCAAACCGACGAGCTGCGGGCCAACCCCCGCCCCCTGGCCGCCGCCGCCCTGCTCCACGAAACCGCCACCCTCTTCGGCCCCGTTGCCCAGGCCGGGCAGGTGCGGTTGGTGCTGGACGTGCCCCCCGGCCTGCCCCCGCTGCTAGCCGACCGCAACATGACGCTGGCCATCCTGCGCAACCTCGTCAGCAACGCCCTGCGCGTGGCCCCGCCCGGCAGTGCCCTCACCCTGAGCGCCGCCCCCGCGCCCCCCGGCCCCGCCCGCCTGGCCCTGCGCGTGCGCGACGAAGGCCCCGGCCTGGACCCCGCCCGCCTCGCCGCCCTGCAAGCCGACCCCGCCACTGCCGACCCCGCCGCCCGCCACCCCGACGGCACCGGCCTGGGCCTGCTCCTGGTGCGCCTGCTGGCCGCCCGGCAGGGCGGTGCCTTCGCCCTCGAAAGCGCCCCCGGCCAGGGCACCACGGCCACGCTGTGGCTCCCGATGGGGGAGGGGAGTTGAGGGTTGAGGTTAAGAGTTGGGTTTTTGATGTTGGGTTTTAGGTGCCTGGTGTTGGGAAATTGCTCGAACCCCGTTGGGGTTCGGTCGTTTTGGTGCCTGGTATTTGGGGTAGGCTCCCTTTGGTTGCCAACCCCAGGCTGTGCTGTGGAACCCCGTTGGGGTTCGGGCATCCTTCAATACCCGACACCGAAAACCCAACTCCTACCCCCTCCAAAAACCCGTCGGTCGCGCTGGTGGTTGCTACGGCGTAGTTTTGTCGGTGGTCTCGCCCGGCCCACCGGTTTCTTTCGCCCATGACGCTCCTTTCCGCGCTGCCCGCCGCTCCCCCCATCCGCATTTTGTTGGCCGAAGACGAGCGGCTGACGGGCCTGGCCGTGGCGGCCCTGGTGCGCGGGCTGGGCTACGAGCCCCTGGGGCCGGCCGTCACCGCCGAAGCTGCCCTGGCCCTGGCCGCCGCCGGGCCGCTGCCCGACCTGGCCCTGCTCGACATCAACCTGGCCGGGGCCCTCGACGGCGTGGACCTGGCCCGCGAGCTGGCCCTGCTCGGGCCGGTGCCGGTTGTGTTTCTGACCTCGCTGGCCCACGAGGCCACCTTCATCCGCGCCCGCGCCGTGCGCCCGGCCGCCTACCTACTCAAGCCCTTCGATGCCGCCGCCCTCGGCAATGCCCTGGCCCTGGCCCTGCACAACTTCGCCGCCCAGCGCACCGCCGCCGCCCCCGGCTCGGCCGAGGCTGCCGATGCCGACGACGTGGCCCTGCTCCCCGACCCCGGCCGGCCGCTGCTCATGCGCGAGAGCCTGTTTCTGCGCGAACGGGGGCGGCTGACGAAGGTCTGCATCGAAGACATTCTTTACGTGGAGGCGGGCGAGAAGTATTGCACCCTCATCACGCCCGCCGGCAAGTTTGCCGCCCGCCTCACCCTGCACGAGCTGGCCCAGGAGCTGCCCCCGGCCCGCTTCGTCCAAACCCACCGCTCGTACCTGGTGAACGCCGACCGCATCGAACACCTCGACCCGGCCGACAGCTACCTTACCGTGGGCGGGCAGCGCGTGCCGCTGAGCCGCGCCTACCGCGAACCGCTGCTGCGCCAACTGCGCCTGATAGGGTAGGAACGCCGCCCCGCGCCCCTGCCCCCGGCCACGCCGCCCCCGCCGCCGGGGGCGGCGTTGTGCGTTTTGGGCGGCGAATGCGCTGCGCCCCCGCCTGCCCCCAGGTGCATTTCAAGGACAGATTTCTGCATCTCACGCCCTAATTCTTACCACTGGCGGACAAAGTGCCGGCCGGGGGTTGCGAACCGGGGCCGCCGGCGGCCACCTTTGTGCCACTCAACCCCCGCACCTGCCCGGCCGCCCGCCGGGCAGTTTGCGTTTTCGGCTCCTGCGTTTTTTTTAACCCTTTACCTTTTTTTTCAACCCCCATGAACAACCCCTTCTCCTTCTTGATGTGCTGCCCGCCCGGCGGTGCCCCGCTCCCCCGGCCGCTGCGGCGGCGGGCGGTGTCGGCCTGTGCCCCGGTGTGGGGGCGGCTGGCTTTGTGGGGCGGGCTGCTGCTGCCCGCCTTCGCGGCCCAGGCCCAGACGGCTCCCGTCATCGGCACCACCAGCTTCACCGGCATAGCTCCGACGAATTACGTCAACGGCAGCCCCAGCGGCACCACCGCGAGTAATGTGGCCAGCAAAGGGTGGGACTTCACCACCTATGGCACGGGCAACATTGTCATCCGCTCGTTTGCCGGCACCGCTGTGGGCAACTACGGTGCGTTGGGGCCTAATGACCCTTACATTCTATGCGGTCGCTTTACGAACGCGGACAACACGTTTTACTGCCAGGTAAAGCCCAACGACGGCTCGTCTTTCAAGCTCACCAGCGTGTACCTCACCATGTCGGCCACTACCGCGCCCCGTACCATCACGCTGACCGGCTACAAAGCCGGGGCGGCCGTGTCGGGAGCTACGCTCAGCCAAACCATTGCGAGCAATTTTACGTGGGTGCAGTACAACGTGAGCGCCAACACCGCGTTTCAAAACATTGACGAATTTCGGGCCTCGTTTCCCGCCGCCGCCACAAACTTCCAGGCCAGTATTGGGGTGGATGAAATCGCCATCGCGGCGGCAGTAGTGCCCAACCAGGCCCCCAGCATCGCCAACCAAACTCGCAGTGTGGCCGAAAACACCGCCAACGGCACCAATGTGGGCGCGGCGGTGACAGCCTCGGACCCCGACGCGGGCCAGACGCTGACCTACGCCATCACGGCGGGCAACGGGGCCGGCAAGTTTGCCATCAACGGCAGCACCGGCCAAATCACCGTGGCCGGGGCCCTCGACTTTGAGGGCACGAACCCCTACGCCCTGACGGTGACCGTGACCGACAACGCCGCCACCCCGGCCAGCAGCAGCGCCACCGTGACGGTGAGCGTGACGGACGTGAACGAAGCGCCCGGCGCGGTGAGCGACGCCAACGCCGCCGCCAACACCGTGGCCGAAAACGCCGCCACCGGCACGGCCGTGGGCCTGACGGCCACCGCCACCGACCCCGACGCGGGCAGCACCCTCACGTATTCGCTGACCGACAACGCCGGCGGGCGCTTCGCCATCAACGCCAGCACGGGCGTGGTGACGGTAGCCAACGGCAGCCTGCTCAATTTTGAAGCGGCCACCGGCCACCCCATCACGGTGCAGGCCAGCGACGGCAGCCTGAGTTCGGCGCAGGGCTTCACCATCGGCGTGAGCAACGTGAACGAAGCGCCGGTGATTATGGCCCAGGCCCGCGGCGTGGACGAGAACAGCGCCAACGGCACGGCCGTGGGCACCTTGTTCGCCACCGACCCCGACGCGGGCACGACGCTGACCTACGCCATCACGGCCGGCAACCCGGGCAACGCGTTTGCCATCGGGGCCAGCACCGGCCAACTGACCGTGGCCGGGCCGCTCGACTTTGAAACCACCCCCAGCTACGCCCTGACGGTGCAGGTGAGCGACGGCGCGCTGAGTGCCAGCAACACCGTGACCGTGACCGTGAGAAACGTGGCCGAAGCGCCGGTCATCGCGGCCCAGACGCGCAGCATCGCCGAGAACCCGGCCAACGGCGCGGCCGTGGGCCTGCCGCTGGCCGCCAGCGACCCCGACGCCGGCTCGACGCTGACCTACGCCATCACGGCGGGCGCGACCGCCGCCTTCGCCCTCAACGCCAGCACCGGCCAGCTCACGGTGGCCGACGCCACGCTTTTCAACTTTGAAACCACGCCCAGCTTCACCCTCACGGTGCGGGTGAGCGACGGCGTGCTGAGCGCCAGCAACACCATCACGGTGAACGTGACGGACGTGAACGAGGCCCCGGTGCTCGTGACCCAGAACCGCAGCGTGGCCGAGAACAGCGCCATCGGCGCGGCCGTGGGCCTGCCGGTGACGGCCACCGACCCCGACGCGGGCCAGGCGCTGACCTATGCCATCACGGGCGGCAACTCGCTCGGCTTGTTCGCCATCAACGCCGCCACGGGCCAGATTACCGTGGCCGGGGCGCTCGACTTTGAAACCCGCGTGAGCTACATCCTGAAGGTGGAAGCGACCGACAACGGCACCCCCGCCCAGACCAGCGCCCGCACCCCCATGAACATCACGGTGACGAACGTGAACGAAGCGCCGGCCATTGCCGCCCAAACCCGCAGCGTCGCCGAGAACAGCGCCAACGGCACCGCCGTGGGGGCGGTGCTCGCGGCTTCGGACGTGGACGCGGGCACGACCCTGACCTACTCGATTACGGCCGGCAACGGGGCGGGCAAATTCGCCATCAACGCCAGCACCGGCCAAATCACCGTGGCCGGGGCGCTCGACTTTGAAACCACCAACAGCTATGCCCTGACCGTGCGCGTGACCGACAACGGCACCCCGGCCCTGAACAACAGCGCCCCCGTGACGGTGAGCGTGACCGACGTGGTGGACGCGCCGACCCTCGCCAGCCTCTCGCCCACGAGCGGCCCGGTGGGCACCCCTGTGACCATCACCGGCACCGGCTTCGGCCAGTCCGGGATGATGGGCGGCGACGCGGTGTTTTTTGGCACCGTCCGCGCCAGCGTGACGG
>JANYFQ010000269.1 GCA_025362615.1 Hymenobacter sp.
CGCGCAGGCTGCCCCAAAACGGCATCGTTCAACGCGAGACCCCTCCGGTGGCAGCGCAGCTTGGTGTTACAACCGTTCCGAGGCCACCACCGTCACGACCACGTACTTGGAGGTGGGCGTGTTGCTGATTTTGGCCACGCTGCCGATGGGCACCAACGGGTTAGCCTCCGGGAAATACGCGGCCACGTTGCCCGACGGAATGTCGTAGGGCACGGCCACGAACTTCTCGACCCGCCGCTGCTCGCCTGCAAAGTGGCTCGTGATGTCAACCAAATCCTGCGCCGCGAGGCCGCGCCCGGCCATGTCGGCGCGGTTCATGAACAGCACCCGGCGCTCGCCCTTGATGCCCCGGTAGCGGTCGTTGTAGTCGTAGATGGTAGTATTGAACTGGTCGTGGCTGCGGATGGTCGTCAGCACAAGTTGGCCGGGTCCGAGGGTGGGCTTTTCCAGCTCGGTGGTGCTGAAGTTGGCCTTGCCGTTGGGGGTCGTGAAGGTGCGCTCGCGCGGACCGTTGGGCAGGTAAAACCCGCCCGGCTCGCGCAGCTTTTGGTTGAAATGCTCGAAGCCCGGCACCACCCGCGCAATGTGGTCGCGGATGACATCGTAGTTTTCCGTCATCGCCACCCAGTCGGCCACGTTGGTGCGGGCGGGGCCGAGCGTGGCGATGGCCACGCCGGCCAAAATGGCCACTTCGCTCAGCATCTGGCCCGGCAGCGGCACCAGTACGCCCTTGTTCTGGCTCACCACGCCCATCGAGTTTTCGCAGCTTGTCATCTGATGGCCAGTGGCTTGCATATCCACGTCGGCGTGCGTGAAGCAGGGCAGCAGCAGGCTGGTTTCGCCCGTCACGAGGTGGCCGCGGTTGAGCTTGGTGCCCACAAACACGGTCAGCTTTTGCCGCCGCATTCCTTCGGCGATGACTTCGGTATCCGGCCCGGCGGCCAGCAAATTACCGCCCAGCCCAAAATAAACCTTGATGTCGCCCCGGTGCATGGCCCCGATGGTGTTCACCACGTCGAGGCCGTGGGCGTAGGGCGGCCGAAAGTTGAACTCCCGCCCCAGCGCATCCTGAAACGCCTTCGTCGGCTGCTCCCAGATGCCCATTGTGCGGTCGCCCTGCACGTTGGAGTGGCCCCGCACCGGGCAGGTGCCCGCACCCGCCTTGCCGATGGCACCTTTCATAAGGTGCAGGTTCACAATTTCTTGAATGGTTTGTACGCCCTGCCGCTGCTGCGTCACGCCCATCGCCCAGCAGGTAATTATTTTTTGCTTGCGGGCCAGCATATTGGCCGCTTCCTGCAACTGTTCGCGCCCGATACCGCTGATTTGCTCAATGTCAGCCCACGCAGTGGCCCGAATGTTCTGCTCGAAAGCCTCAAAACCCGTCGTAAACTCCGCAATGAAAGCCCGGTCCAGCACCTGACCGGGGTTTACGTCCTCGGCCTCCAGCAAATGCTTCATCAGGCCGCGCAGCAGGGCCATGTCGCCGCCGACGCGCACTTGCAGGTAGCAGTCGGTGATGGGCGTGCCGTCGCCGAGCAGCGCCCCCAGCGCCTTGAGCGGATTCATAAAATCCTGCGGATTTTTGAAGGCCACCAGGCCCGCCTCAATCAAGGGGTTGATGCTGATGATTCTGGCCCCGTTGTTTTTGGCTTTTTGCAGGGCCGTCAGCATCCGGGGGTGGTTGGTGCCGGGGTTTTGGCCGATGATGAGGATGACCTCGGCCTCGTGAAGGTCGTCGAGCACAACCGAGCCTTTGCCCAGCCCGAGCGTGGGGCCGAGAGCCGCGCCGCTGCTCTCGTGGCACATATTGGAGCAGTCAGGCAAATTGTTGGTACCGAATTGCTTGGCGAATAACTGAAACAAAAACGCCGGCTCGTTCGGCACTTTACCGGAAGTATAAAACGCGGCCTCGTTGGGCGAATCCAGCGCGTTCAGCTCGCGGCTAATCAGGTCGAAGGCTTCGGGCCAGGCCACCGGCTCGTAGTGCGTACCGCCGGGGCGCTTCAGCAGCGGATGCGTGAGGCGGCCGGCGTTGTTGAGGTCGCGGTCGGTGAGGCGCGAGAGTTCGGCCAAGCTGTGCTGGGCGAAAAAATCCGGCCCGGCCGCCCGCGTGTCGGCATCCGAAGCCGTGGCTTTGGCCCCGTTTTCGCAAAATTCGGCCACCGAGCGGTGCGCGTCGGGGTCGGGCCAGGCGCAGGACGAGCAGTCGAACCCATCGGTTTGGTTCATGTTGAGCAGGCCCTTCGTGCCGCGCCCCACCCCACCCGCGCCCCAGCTAAACTCCACCGACTTGAGCACCGCCGCCACACCCGCCGCCACCGCAGCGGGCGCGTTGAGCGTGAGGCCAGTAAGGGCTTCGGGCGGCTGCGCCAGCACAGCAAACCGGTGCTTCGCCGCCACGTTGTCGGGAGCCGGGATGCGTAATGAAGCGTTGGGAAAATCTTCCATAAAAGTGAGTGGCTGAAAAATAGAAAGCGGCTGGTGAGCGCAACGAAAAAGCACCACCGAGCGGTGCTGCCGTCAATGCTGATACCCCAGGTCTTGTTCGACAATGATACGCAAAACCACGCCCTGCCCGACCTCAACCTGCCCCCGAAAATCGACCGGCTCGCCCCGCGCCCACGCCTGCGCCTGCCCAGCCGCTACTTGTACCACCAGCCGCCCGGCTTCGGCCAGCAGCCGCACCGGCGCGGCGCGGCCGTTCGCTTCTCCCCTAAACTCCGCGTCGGGCCGCACTTCCAGGGCGTAGCCGAGCGACTGCCCGGAGGCCGCACCGGGGCCGAAGCGCTGGGTGTACGCCACGCGGCCCGTGCGGATAAAATCGGCCACCTCCGCCATCGAAAGGCGCAACCGAAGCAAGTTGGGTTCGAGACGGAGCTTCATTGAATCGCAGATTGTCGCAGATTAAATTGATTTCGCAGATTGATGGACCAAACCGCAGCTAATTTTGAAGCCGACTCTAGCAAGTCGGCTTCTTTGCCCCGAATATCTACGAAATCAACCTGGAGCGGTTCCCAGGTCAGTGTACACGTTTTTTGTACCACCAAGCTGTGCTTGTTCTTGCGTAAGTTGCTTTATTACAGTGTAGTTCAACGCGAGACCAAGCACAGCTTGGTGGTACACCGACCTGGGAACTGCTCTAATCTGCGTCAATCTGCGATTTAGTTGGTAATCCGGTGGCCGTGGGTGTAGATGTTGAACCGCTCCTCGCGCACGAAGCCCAGCAATGTCAGGCCGAAGGCATCGGCGGCTTCCACGGCCAGGCTACTGGGTGCGCCCACGGCGGCCAGCACGGCAATGCCGGCCACGGCAGCCTTCTGCACCAACTCGAAGCTGGCGCGGCCACTCACCAGCACGACGTGCTGATGCAGTGGCAATTGCCCGGCCAGTAGCGCGGCTCCGATTACTTTGTCGAGGGCGTTGTGGCGGCCTACGTCCTCGCGCAGCAGCAGCAGTTCGCCATCGGGCGCGAAGAGCGCCGCTGCGTGCAGGCCGCCGGTTTGGGCAAATACGGCCTGGGCCGCCCGTTGCCGCGCCGGCAGGGCATGGATGGTGGCGGCGGCCAGCAGCGGCCCATCGGGCGGCAGCACCGGGTACCCCACGGCCCGCACCGCCGCGATGCTGGTTTTGCCGCACACCCCGCAGCTCGACGAGGTGTAGAAATGTCGCTCCAACCGGCCCAAATCCAGGGCCAGGCCGGGCGCGAGTTCGGCGCGAATTACATTATCGCGCTCCTCGGGCCGGCGCGGGTCGGCGCAGTGAGCACTACTCAACAAATCGTTGGCTGTCTTGATGATACCCTCGCCAAGCAGAAAGCCGGCAACCAGTTCCGGGTCGTGGCCGGGAGTTCGCATTGTGACGGACAACGCCTGTTCGCGCCGCTGCCCGGCCGGGCCGTGGGCCAACCGGATTTCGAGCGGGCGCTCGGTGGCCAGCCAGTCGGTGGCGGCGGTGCGGGCGCGGCCCGCCACGCGCTGCACCACGGTGCGTTCGGCGGCGGCGGCGGCGGGCGGGGCGGTGGGTGAGGGCATGGCAGCGGTGGTGTGGCGAATGAAGGGCAAAGGTTGTTTATGACGCGGTTTCGGCTACATAAAAAACCCCAGCGCTGGGGAGTGCTGGGGGTTTTTTGTTGGGGTTGGCGTTGAACGACTGTACCACCAAGCTGTGCTGCCACCGGAGGGGTCTTCCGTTGAACGAGGCTGTTCTAGGGCAGCCTACGCGAGACCCCTCCGGTG
>JANYFQ010000270.1 GCA_025362615.1 Hymenobacter sp.
CTACCAGGAGCTGGCCGTGACCTTGCAGCAGCCGGCCGTGCAAAACCGGCAGCTGGTGCTGCGCTTCCGCTTGTTTGATGATGGGCTGGGGTTTCGGTACGAGTTTCCGGAGCAGCCCAACCTGAAGTATTTCACGGTGTCGGACGAGCGCACCGAGTTCAACCTCGCCGCCGACCACAAGGCGTTCTGGATTCGGGGCGACTACGACACCAACGAATACCTGTACTCGACCACCCGGCTGAGCGAAGTGGGGGCGGCCAGCTACAAGGTCACGCCCGAAATCAGCACCCAGGTGCCCATTGCAGGTAACGCCGTGCAAACGCCGCTGATGCTCAAGAGCGCCGATGGGCTGTATATCAACATCCACGAGGCGGCGCTGGTGAACTACCCTGCCCTGGCCCTGCTGGTGAACGGGGCCACCCACGGCCTCACGGCGCAGCTCGCGCCCAGCGCGGCCGGACTTGACAGCAAAGCCTTTTTGCAAGCGCCGGAGCACACGCCCTGGCGCACGATTGTGGTGGCCGACAACGCCCCGGCCATCCTGGCATCCAAGCTGATTCTGAATTTGAACGAGCCGACCAAACTCACCGATACGGGCTGGATTAAGCCCCAGAAATTCGTGGGCGTGTGGTGGGAGATGCACGTCAACAAGGGCAACTGGTACTACGCCGACGCCACCAACATCAAGCTGGCCGACACCGATTTTAGCCAGCTCAAGCCCACCGGCCGGCACTCGGCCAACACCGCCAATGTGAAGCGCTACATCGACTTTGCCGCCAAAAACGGCCTGCAAAGCGTGCTGGTCGAAGGCTGGAACGTGGGCTGGGAAGACTGGTTTGGCAACTGGAAAGAGGAGGTGTTTGATTTCGTGACCCCGTACCCCGATTTCAGTGTGGACGAATTGCAGCGCTACGCCGCCGGCAAGGGCGTGAAGCTCATCATGCACCACGAAACCAGCGGCTCGGTCACGAACTACGAGCGGCGGATGGATGCGGCCCTGGGCTTCATGAAAGCGCACGGCTACGACGCGGTGAAATCGGGCTACGTGGGCCGCATCATCCCGCGCGGCGAGCACCACGACGGGCAATGGATGGTGAACCACTACGTGCGCGCCGCCCAGAAAACCGCCGAAAACCGCATCATGGTCGATATGCACGAATCGGTGCGCCCGACCGGCCTGCACCGCACCTACCCCAACTGGCTGGCCAACGAAGCCGCCCGCGGCAACGAGTTCAACGCCTGGAGCCAGGGCAACCCGCCCGAGCACGAAACCATCCTGCCCTTCACCCGCCTCATGGGCGGCCCGATGGACTACACCCCCGGCATCTTCCAAATCAAGCTCGATGCCTACAACCCGGCTCAAAACAAAGGCAAGCAAGTCCACACCACCCTGGCCAAGCAGCTGGCCCTGTACGTGACCATGTACTCGCCCCTGCAAATGGCCGCCGACCTGCCCGAAACCTACGAGCGATTCCCCGATGCCTTCCAGTTCATCCGCGACGTGGCCGTGGACTGGGACGACACCCGCATCCTGGCCGCCGAGCCGGGCGACTACCTCACCATCGCCCGCCAGGCCAAAGGCAAAAACGAGTGGTACCTGGGCAGCATCACCGACGAGCAACCCCGCCAGCAGCCCGTAAAGCTCGACTTCCTCGCGCCCGGCACCCGCTACACCGCCACCATCTACGCCGACGGCGCTGGGGCCGATTGGGAGAAAAACCCAATGGCCTACCAAATCCAACAAGTGCTGGTGGATAGCAAATCGGTCCTCACCCTGAAGCTGGCGGCCGGCGGCGGCGCAGCGGTGAGCTTTAAGGTTGCGACAACCGGAAAAATACCAAGCAAACAAAACTAAATTTGCTACTTTTGCGCCACACCGCACAAACCGTATTTATGGCAACCGAAAATAGTGTCGCTGTTTTTAGCAGAGTTTTTGAATTTTGCGCCAACTCAATAGTTCTTGGTGAACCAACTGGGTCTGCTTTTTTCCGAGCATTCTTCCAAGAATTTCCGGCGTTAGCAAAAGAACAAGAGCTGGAAAATAATTCCTCGTTTGGAACGGCAGGCCCTAACAGGCTGGACATTATTCGATTTAAAAGATTTGAAATTAAATTAATTTTCTCTCCAAACGGCTTGCTCCAAGCCGTTATTAAGATGCCATCAGCGGAGTTCACACCCCTTAAACATTTCTTAAAGCAAGAATACCCTCACGTTCCACCTTTTGTAAGTTGGGAAAGAGGGCTGATGGGAATGTACGAGGCTCTGACACTTAATTCTGTAAATATGGAAGCAACATTCACGAGCTTCCTTGGATTTAACTGCTTATTACACATTAAAAAGAAAGATTAATAATGAATTCAATGGCCAAAAAACAACTCCTATTTCAGGAAATAGCCGCCAAGCTCCAGCAGCAAGGCTTCGGCATCGAAAAGCAAGACCAAACCCGCTTATGGGGTGGTTTCTTCGTGATTGATGAAATCCAGGCTCAGTAATTCGCCAACACGTATTTCAACGGTCTGACCGTTATGCAACATGATTTTAAATGGCAGATTGAAATTAATGAAAAATAAAAAGCCCGGTAATTGCCGGGCTTTTTCGTTTGCTGAAATGACAGGGTTATTACGCCGCTTCGTCGAATTTAAGATTTTTCAACACAGCCGCTAGTTCCTGTTGAAGCTGAGCACCTGAATCGGGCTGCGTTGTCAGCGAAATATTGTACTGTTTTTGCAGTTGCTCCCAATCGGCAATCGGAATGAAAACGCCGGTAATGGTACCCTTGGCATCGGAAAGATATTTCAGGTCCATCTGATTTTGCTTTTTAACTAACTGACAGGCAACGCGGCCAGCAATTCTGCCAAGCGTTTGTCCGAGATGGAATCCTGCTCGGCCTTGTCGTAAATTGAGAGTAGATAAACTGTTTCGCGCACGGCCAACACGCAAGTAATTACGCGGGCACCGCCGCTTTTGCCACCGCCTTTGCTGGCAATTTTCAAGCGAACTTTGTAGCAATTCTGGCCCAGTGAGGTGCCGGTTCGGGGTGATATTTTGAGGGCTGCAATGAGTTCAGCAGCCTCTTCGGTCAGTGACCGATATTTGCGAGCAAGTTTCTTAAGTTCTTGCTCAAACGAACCGGCAAACTTAATTCTGTAACCCACGCAATTCAGCAATTAAAGCGTCGGCATCCGGTCCTTCCTCGCGTCGTCCTGCCAGAATTTCGTTGAGTTCCGCTACCGCTGCCAGAATATTGGCCTCGGTTTGGTTGCGGGCGACAACGGGCTCACGGGTCGCTGTTTTTTTCAGCGCTTGCCGCGTGGTTACGGTTGGCGCATTGCCGTTGCCATTGGGTACCAGCGCCGTTTTTACGCGCATTTTCTTGAAAAGCGAGGCCAAAAGCTGGCTTTCGGCCTCGGAAGAAGGAGTGACGAGGTAAGAATTCATGGCACCAGAAAATCAATCAGCGAACCCAAAAAAACAGCGTAAATCAGCGATTTAGGCCGAGAACGACGAACCGCAGCCGCAGGTGCTTTTGGCCTGCGGGTTGTTGAAGACAAAGCCTCGGGCGTTCAAACCGTCCTGAAAATCGACTTCCATGCCCAGCACGTACATGGCGTGTTTTTTATCCATCACGAGCAGTACGCCGTCGAGGTCGTAGGTTTCGTCGGCTTCCTTGGCTTTGTCGAAGCCGAGCAGGTAGCTCATGCCCGAGCAGCCGCCGCCCTGCACCCCGATGCGGAGGCCGTAGTCGGCGGGCACGTTTTTCTCCTGGATGATATTTTTGACCTCCACGAGGGCGCGGGGGGTGAGGGCAATGGGGGCGAGGGTGGCAACGCTGGCCATAAAATTGAGTGGGTTGAAAGTGTGAAGACAAAGATACGGCCGCCGGGTAGCAGCGCGTTGGGAGCAGAAACAGCAGTAGTCTGGCTGCGGTTCAGGCCGTAAGTTTGCGTAGCGGCACCCGTTCTGGTCACGACTTGGTCGGGGTTCCGGCTTTAACTGTTTACTTTTTAACTTTGGTCAGGCAACGGCCTGATAATCCGCATGAACGATACCGCGTACCTCTTCGACCTTCTCAAAATTATTTTGCCGGCGCTGATTGTCGCGGGTTCTATCTTCCTGCTTTTCCGGCAGTTCCTGGACCGTGAGCAACAGCGCCGCCTTATCGAGCTGCGGCTCGAAAGCAGCAAAGCCACGCTGCCCTTGCGCCTGCAAGCCTACGAGCGGGTGATTTTGTTGCTCGAACGCATCTCGCCCAACAATATTCTGGTGCGCCTGAGCAGCGCGGGCCAAACCGCTTCGGAGTACCACCGGGTGCTGCAAGAGGAAATTCGGGCCGAGTACGACCACAATATCTCGCAGCAGCTTTACATCTCAGCCGAGGCGTGGGTGCTGGTGAAGGAGTCCAAGGAAAACGTGCTGACGATGGTCAATCGGGCGTTTCACGGCCTGCAAAGCCCGTCGCAGGTGCGCGGCACGGAGCTGGCCAAGCGCATCCTGGAAGGGCTGATGACCGACGAGGCCGACCCCACAGCGCAGGCCATCGACGCGGTGAAACGCGAGGCGTCGGGGCTGTTTTGAGGTAGCGCGGGTTTTCAACCCGCGCGTCAGGCCCCCAAGCCGGTTCCAACAATTGCGTGCCCGACGACCTAACGCACGGGCTGAAAAGCCGCGCTACACGCTGCCACCGCCCGCTCGTAACACGCCTCGTACAGCGGCACGATGTTGCCGACGGCAAACTCCTCGGCCCGCGCCCGCGCCGCCGCCTTGAAACGGGGCAAATTCTCATCTTCCAGCACGTAAAGGGCGTTTTTTACCATCTCGTCCACGTCGCCGATGTTGCTCGTGAAGCCCGTGACACCGGTTACGTTAAGCTCGGGAATGCCGCCGGCGTTGGTGCTGACCACGGGCACTTCGCAGGCCATAGCCTCAAGTGCGGCAAGGCCGAAGCTCTCGTTTTCGCTGGGCATCAAAAATAAGTCGCTCACGCTCAGCACTTCTTCCACGGCTTCGAGCTTGCCCAAAAAGCGAATGTCGCGGTGGCAGTCGAGGTCGCGGGCTAGTTTTTCCATGCGCGTCCGGTCGGGGCCGTCGCCGATGAGCAGGAGCTTGGCGGGGATGACGGCCCGCACACCGCAGAAAATCCGCAGCACGTCTTCGACCCGTTTTACTGCCCGGAAGTTGCTGGTGTGGATGAGCAGCTTCTCGCCGTCGGGGGCGATGGCGGCGCGGAAGTGGTTTTTGTCCTGCTTACGAAACCGGCTGAGGTCGATGAAGTTAGGAATGACTTCGATGTCCTTCTCGATGGAAAAGTACTCGTAGGTTTCGCGGCGCAGGTCTTCCGAAACCGTCGTCACGCCATCGGATTGGTTGATGCTGAACGTAACTACCGGCTCGTAGCTGGCATCCTTGCCGACGAGCGTAATGTCGGTGCCGTGCAGCGTCGTAACTACCGGAATGTGAATGCCCCGCGCCCGTAAAATCTGCTTTGCCATAAAGGCCGCCGAAGCGTGCGGAATGGCGTAGTGAACGTGCAGCACGTCGAGCTTTTCGTTCTGGGCAATGTCCACCATCTTGCTGGCCAGGGCCGACTCGTAGGGCGGAAACTGAAACAGCGGATAAGTCGGAATGTAAACCTCGTGATAAAAGAGGTTTTCGTTAAAAAAATCGAGCCTAACCGGCTGATTGTAAGTAATAAAGTGGACGCGGTGCCCGCGTTGGGCCAGGGCTTTGCCAAGTTCGGTGGCCACCACGCCCGAGCCGCCAAACGTGGGATAACAGACGATGCCGATGTTCATGCGGAAACCAGAAAAAACGAAATTGAAGCCAAGGTGCGCCTGCTAACTACGCAACCGCGTCAATGTTGGCCCACCGCGCCGATTTAACGCCGCCGCAACGGCAGACGAATAGCCCCGCGAAAAGTTTTAACCCCCGCCGTTAGGTACAAAAAAATCATTCTTTCCCGGCCGCCATCGCCTTGTAAATCACGTCGTGAATGCGGGTGCGGATGTTATACTGCCGCAACTTATTATTACCCGCGTCGGGATAGACGCGGTTCGACAGAAACACGTACAAAATGCGGTTTTCGGGGTCCATCCACACGCAGGTGCCCGTGAAGCCGGTGTGGCCGAAGGTGCTGGCCGGCGAGAGGTTGCTGGTGGGGCCGGTGGGCTTGCTGGGGTCGCCGATGTCCCAGCCTAGGCCGCGGCGGTTGCCGGCCACCTGCGGCCGGGCAAACTCGCTTACCACCGGCGAGTTGAAGTAGGCCGTGCCGCCGTAGCGGCCGTTTTGCAGGTTCATCTGCATGAGCACGGCCAGGTCGTTGGCGGTGGCAAAAAGGCCCGCGTGTCCGCCCACGCCGCCCACGAGGGCGGCGGTTTGGTCGTGTACCGTGCCTTGCAGTTGCTCGCGGCGGTAGTAAGTGTCGTTTTCGGTGGGTGCGATGCAGCTTTTGGGGAAGCGCGTGAGCGGGTTGTAGGTCATCGAGCCCAAACCCAGCGGGCGATAGAACTGGGTTTGCAAAAAGCCTTCTAACGGCTGTTGCAGCAGTTTTTCGGCCAGCCGCTTCATCACCATGAAGCTCAAATCGGAGTATTCGTGGGGGTACTTGCCGCCGATTTTAGGCATGAGGCTGCTGCGCACCGTCCAAGCCCACACGGAGTCGTCGGCGGCTTTGGTTGAGTACTCGCCGGGGGCCACTTCATTGGGAAAATCGTCGGAGCGGGTGCTGGCGTAAAAGGTGGGTTTGAGTTGCCCATCGCGCAGGGTGCGCTCCCAGGTCGGGATACCGGGTTTGAGGCCGGCCTGGTGCAGCAGCACGTCGCGCACGGTCATGTCGCGCTTGTTCGAGCGTTGCAGCTCAGGCAGGTAAGCGGCCACGCGCTCGTCGAGGTTGAGCTTGCCCTGGTCCTTTAAATACATGATGGCCTGAAGGGTACCGGCCACTTTCGTAACGGAGGCCAGGTCGTACAACGTGCTGCTGGTCACGGGTTGGCTTTGGTCGTAGGTGCAGTAGCCGTAGCTTTGGTCGAAGACGACGGTGCCGTTTTTGGCCACCAGCACCTGGCAGCCGGGGGCGGCGGCGTAAGTCTGGCTTTCGAGGGCAATGTTATCAATGCCAGCCAAAACCCGTGAGTTAAGCCCCTCACTTTCAGGCGACGCATAGCGCAGCCGGCGCAGGTCGGGGGTGAAGATGCCCGTGCCGGCTTTCAGCGTTTCGCTTACCGTGACGGGCAGCTTGCCCACGGCCGGCAGTGCCCCAAACAGCACTTGGGGCAGTACAATTTGCGCGGCGTAGTGGTCCTCGTAGCTGCAAACCAGCGTCCGGGCATCTTCCAGGTGCTTGAGGGCGTAGGCGTTGCCCATTGCCACGACCACCGTTTTGATGCCGGGCGTGGCGTTGAGCTGCTTGAGAAATTTCAGGGTTCCGTCGCCCAGCCCGTAGTTGTGCGACGGCGTATTATTCATCTGGTGTAGGCTGACCACCACCACGTTGTAGGGTTTCAGGCGGGGCAGCAGGCGCTCAAAGGTCGAGTCGGGTGCGTAGCGGTCGGGCACGGC
>JANYFQ010000272.1 GCA_025362615.1 Hymenobacter sp.
TGCTCGAATTTCAGCGGGCCGACTACCTCGCCGTGGCCTACCCCGACGAAGGCGTGGCCCTGCGCCAGGCCGGCATCGGCCTGCCCATCATGGTGATGAACCCCGCCCCCGACGACCTTGCCCTGCTCCAACGCCACCGCCTCGAACCCCAGATTTACTCCTTCGACCTCCTCGAAGCCTACCTCCAAACCTTCGGCGCGCCCCCCCCCACTAACAATTCACTCACTCACTCATCCACTCATTCACTCATTGAATCAGGCCCCAAAATTCACCTCAAGCTCGACACCGGGATGCGCCGCCTGGGCTTCGGCCGCGCCGACGTGCCCGCCCTGGCTGCCTTGCTGCGCCAGCACGGCCCCGAGCGCCTGCCGGTAGCCGCCCTGCTTACCCACCTGGCCGCCGCCGACGACCCGGCCCACGACGATTTCAGCCGCGCCCAACTCGCTGAATTTGACCGCATGAGCGCCGCCCTCACCGCCGCCCTCGGCCGGCCCGTGCTGCGCCACGCCCTCAATTCGGCGGGCATCGTACGCTTCCCCCAGGCCCAGTACGACATGGTACGCCTCGGCATCGGCCTGCACGGCGTGGACGTAACGGCCGCCCCCGCAGGTGCCGTCGGAGCCCCCACCCCAGGCCCCGCTGCCCCAACCCTGCGGCCCGTGAGCACCCTCAAAACCACCATCTCCCAAATCAAAACCTTGCCCGCCGGCCACACCGTGGGCTACGGCCGCCGCGGTGCTGCCACCGATGGCCCGCGCCGCATCGCTACCCTGGCCATTGGCTACGCCGACGGTTACGACCGCCGCTTCGGCCACGGCGTGGGGGCCGTGCGCCTGCACGGCGCGCTGGCCCCGGTGGTGGGCAGCGTGTGCATGGACATGGTGATGGTGGACGTGACCCACATCGCCGACGCCCGCGCCGGCGACGTGGCCGAAGTCTTCGGCCCCGGCCAGCCGCTGCCGGCGTTGGCCGCCGCCATCGGCACCATCGCCTACGAGCTGCTCACCAACGTGAGCGAACGCGTGAAGCGCGTGTTTGTGAGCGAGTGAGCGACGAGCTAATTTTGGGGGATTAAAGTTGGCAGGGTTTTTATTTTGGTAATTTCGCACCGCGCCAGCGGCTACGGCCGCAGTGCGGCCTGTACCTTGCGTTGGCTTTTCCGTCCTCTGATATGAAGTTTGCCCAGTACGTATTCAAAATAATGTGTTTGCTGGCGGTGCTGAGCACGGCCCAGGCGGCTGCCCGGCCCACCGCCCCGGTCGACGTGCCGCCGCTCGATGGCATCTGGAAAGGCCCGCTTAAAGTGCCCGGCGGGCAGTTGGAAGTGGTTTTTCGGTTCGTGAAGCTGGCCGGGGGCGAGTACTTCGCCACGCTGGACGTGCCGCAGCAGAAGGTGAAAAACATGACGGTGAAGGTGACGCTGGCCACCGATACGGTGCAGTTGCTGGCCGAAGAAGCCGGCACCCGCTTTAGCGGCACCGTGGCCCCGGACGGCAAAACCATGAGCGGCACCTGGCAGCAGCCGGGCTTCAAAACGCCCGTCGTGCTCACGTTTGCCCCGCTGCCCGTACTCAGCGACAAAAAGCTGCGCCTCACGCCGCCCTACCGCGAAGAAGAAATCCAGTTCTCAAACCTGACGGCCAACTTGCGCCTGGCCGGGGTGCTGACCGTGCCGGCCGGGCCGGGGCCGTTTCCGGCCGTGGTGCTGCTGAGCGATACCGGCCCCCACGACCGCGACGGCACGGTGGGCGATTTTGCGCCCCTGGCCCAGTTGGCCGATTTCCTCACCCGGCGCGGCATTGCCGTGCTGCGCTTCGACGACCGCGGCGTGGGCAAGTCCACCGGTGCCCCCAGCGCCACCACCGCCGACTTGGTGAGCGACGCCCAGGCCGGCCTTAACCTGCTGCGCACCCGCCCCGAAATCGACCTTTCGCACCTCGGCTTGGTGGGGCACGGCGAAGGCGGCAACGTGGCCCTGCTCACGGCTGCCCAGCCCCTGCCGCCCGCCTACGTCGTGGCGATGGCCGCCTACGGCCTGCCGGGGCGCGACATTGTGCTCCAGCAGCAAACCGCCACCCTGCGCACCCTCGGCACCGAAGCCAGCCAGATTGAGTTGGCCATCAAGCGCCAAACGGCCATGCTCGAAATCATCCGCCAGACCACCGACAACGCCCAGGCCCAGGCCATCGTGGCCAATATGCTCAAGCAAAGCAACAACAGCATCGACAACGCCACCGCCCAAACCAGCGCCGCCGAAATGACCTCGCCCCGCTACCGCTACTTCCTGGCCTTCGACCCCCTGGCCAAGCTGCCCGTCGTGGCCTGCCCCGTGCTGCTGCTCAACGGCACCAACGACCTCACCGTGAACGCCGATGCCAACCTGAACGCCCTGGCCAAGGGCCTCAAAGCCAACAAAGCCGTGACCGTGCGGAAGGTACCCGGCATCAACCACCTCTTTCAGCCCGACCCCTCGCAGTGGCCCATCGTGGCCGGCCAGCCCCAGGCCAATTTCTCGCCCTTCGCCCAGGAAAGCATCCGCGCCTGGATTATGGAACAGGCGAAGAAGTGAGTTTTGAATTGTTTAATTGTTTAATTGTTGGATGTTGAACGTCAGCGCCCAAAGCTTAACTCTCAACGTCCAACAATTCAACAATTAAACAATTCAGCAATTAAACAACCATTTCCCCGTGCTGGCTGGCATCGAGTCCTTCGGCTTCGTGGCGGGCGTTTACGCGGATGGGGATGAGGGCGTTGGTGAGCTTGTAGAGCAGGTACGAGCCGCCGAAGGTGAAGGCGGATATGAAAGCCAGCGCTGCCAAATGCTTAATTAACAGTGCAGGCGAGCCGGTGGTAGCCAGGCCGCCGTTTTCGGCAAACACGGCCGTGAGCACCATGCCCACAATGCCGCCCACGCCGTGGCACGGAAACACATCCAGGGTATCATCAAGGGCCGAGCGGTTTTTGAGAGCCACGGCCAGCGTGCTCGCGCCCGCTGCCGCCACGCCGATAAACAGCGCCGGCCCGTAGCTCACGTAGCCCGCTGCCGGCGTGATGGCCACCAGCCCCACCACTGCCCCAATGGCCGCGCCCAGCGCCGAGGGCCGCTGCCCGCGCACGGCCTCCAGCAGCAGCCAGGTAAGCATGGCGGCGGCGGAGGCTAAGTGCGTGGTCACGAATGCCTGCACGGCCGTGGCGTTGGCTCCCAGCGCCGACCCGGCATTGAACCCAAACCAGCCAAACCAGAGCAGCCCGGTGCCCAGCAGCACGTAGGGCACGTTGGTGGCTTGGTGCTGATGGCCATCCTGGTGGGTGCGCCGCCGCCCCACCGCCAGCGCCCCGGCCAGGGCCGCAAAACCAGCTGAGATATGCACCACCGTGCCGCCGGCAAAATCGAGCACTCCCCAACGAAACAGCCAGCCGTCGGGGTGCCAGGTCCAGTGCGCCAGCGGGCAGTAAATGAGCAGACTAAAAAGCACCATGAACAGCAGGTAGCCCCAGAAGCGCACCCGCTCGGCAAAGCCGCCCGTGATGAGGGCGGGCGTGATGATGGCAAACTTGAGCTGAAACGCCGCAAACAGCACCAGCGGCAGCGCGGGTGCCAGGCGCGGGTGCGGGGCCGTGCCGACGTTGTTGAAAAACAGAAACGTGCGCGGGTCGCCAATCCAGCCGCTCAGGCTGTCGCCGAAGGCCAGCGAAAACCCCACCGCGTACCACAGCACCGACACCACGCCCAGGGCAATGAAGCTTTGCAGCATCGTGCCGATAACGTTGCGCCGGCTCACCATGCCGCCATAAAAAAACGCCAGCCCCGGCGTCATCAGCAGCACGAGGCCGGAGGCGGAGAGCATCCAGGCCACGTCGGCGGGGTCGAAGGCGTGGGCGGCGGCGGCGGGGTGGCGTTGGGGCACGAAGGCCGCCAAGCCGACCAAGCCAATCAAAGCCCCCAGGCACAAAGCGGCCAGTTTTTGTTTGCGCGCCATCACGGGGGTAAATTTAAGGGCTATTAAGCAAAAATGAGCCGCTTTTTGCTTAATAAGCCTTTTATCTACGGGTCAAATGATGCAAAAAATGTAAAATCTTGTTTCCAAAGGGGGTAAGGTGGTTGGGCTGCATTTTGTTTCTTTTGGTACTGAAGGGGTGAGGGCAGACAGCTTTTAGCGCGGGTTGAAAACCCGCGTTACCCCGCATTGTGCCTTAAAAACGAATGGTGAAGGCGGTGCGGCCTGTGGCCGTGGCCGCGAGCCGGAAGGTGCAGCCGTGTTGCAGCAAAATGTCGCGCACCAGCGTGAGGCCGATGCCCTGACCGTCTTTCTTGGTGCTGAAAAAAGGCGTGAACAACTGCTGGCTCACGGCGGGCAGCAGCGGCGGGCCGTCGTTTTCGATGACGAGGCCGGGCGGCTCGGCCGTGGTGCTGACCCAGATGTTGCCGCCCTCGCCGATGGCCTCGAGGGCGTTTTTGCCGATGTTGAGCAGGGCTTGTTCGAACTGCTGGGGGTCGAGGGAGCGCACAAACGGGTCGGGGGCGAGGGCGAAGTGCCAGGCCACGTGGCGGGCTTCGCTCTGGGGCTGCAGCAGGCGGGCAATGCCGCGCAGCAGGGCGTTGAGGTCGGTGGGCGCGGGGGCGGGCGGCGGCAGGCGCACGAGCCGCGAAAACCCGGCGATGAAGTTGGCCAGGTGGGTGTTGCGGGCAATGCTCACGGCCAGGGCTTCGGAGTAGTCGGGGCGGTCGTCGGGGGCGAGTTGGGGGGTGTAGTGCCCGAAGCTGTGGAGGATGGAGTTGATGGCCCCGATGGAGTTGTTGATTTCGTGCGACATCATCCGAATGAGCTGCCCGTAGGCCGCTTTTTCCTGCCGGATGAGTTCGTGGGTCAGCTCTTCGAGCAGCAGGAAGCGCCGGGCAAAGCCCCGGTCGAGGAAGTGGGCAGCGTGGGCGCGGTAGGTGGCCAGGCCCGAGAGGCGCAGCACCTGGGGCTGGTTTTCGACCAGGCCGGCCAGCACCGGCCCCCACTCGGCGGGCAGCGCGGCGGGCAGTCGGCCGATGACGGCGGCGGCCGGCTGGCCCAGAAACCGCTCGGCGGCGGGGTTCAGGCTCTCAATCCGGCCCTCAAAATCGAGCAGCAAAATACCCGCCGGCGAAGCCTGAATGAGGCGTTCGAGCAGAAAGCTTTTTTCGTGCTGGCTCACGCGTTCGCGCCGCAACGCCTCAATCATCTGGTTGTACACGGCGATGAGCTGGTCCATCTCGCGCTGCCCCACGGGCACAAACTTCAAGCTGAAATCCTGCGTCTGCATGGCCGCCGTGCCCGCCGAAATCAACTGAAACGGCCGCACAAACCCCCGGTAAAGCTTCGCCGTGACGACGACGCTGCCGACGAGCAAGGCCTCGGCCGCCACAAAAAGCGTCGGATTGACGGTGCGCAACTGCCACGCCAGCGCCACAACCACCCCGTGTATGAGGACGACAAACAGCAGGAACTGGAAGCGGAGCGACATGGGAATGGGGCTGGGCGTGCGCCAGCGGTTAAACAAACCTGGTGGCTTACCGGGGCACTTTCAGCCCGTCGAGGACGAAGATAGCGGGCGCGGGCGGGCAGCTTTTTCGCCGCCCGTCCGCTAATCGTTGAACGACGGCCCAACGACGGCCCAACGACCAGCGGGCGGGCGGCTCAACCCCGCCCGCCCGCACCGCCTATCCGTAAATCACTGATTTTAGTTGATTAACCGTGATTTCGCTGATTTTTCTCGGGGCGAATCGGGGGTGCGGGGTCAAAGGTCGGGCGCGGGGGCGTAAGGGCGGCACGTTGGCATCGGGCGGCAACGAAAAAGGAGCCGCGTGGGCGGCTCCTTTTGGCGTTTGTTTTCAGTTGGCTGCGGTCAGGCCGAAGGCGTTGGCCCGAAGACGGTACCCGTCAGCCAGTCCTCGAACGTACCGCGCCGGCTGCGGTACCAGTCGTTGCAGAGGTAGTAGTCGGTGCCGTCGGGGGTGCAGTAGGGGTCTGCGTAGTATTTGCTGCTGTTGGTTGCGTTCCGCTGGTGGACAAGGGCAGGATGGTATAGGCCCAATTGCTGACGGCTGTAGTCAGGATTTTGGAGTTTGTCCAGGTAAGGCGCAATCTGGTCATCGGCAAAAAGCTGGGCGAAAACTGCCTGGGCAAAAGCGCCAATCCGCGCATCGCGGTGCTGCTCGAACAGCCGGGCGTAGGCAGTGGACAGGCTGCCGGTGGCTTGTTCTTCCAATTCCAATTGCGCCTCGTCGGGTATGATGAGGGTTGTTTCGTCCACGTCGGGCGCTTCATCGGCTACGGGCACCTGCAAGGCTTGCAGCAAGGCGCGGGCAGTACCGACGGCGGCTTCGACCATGCTTTTCACCTCCTCGTATTTCGCCTTGTAAAAAGCCACCATCACGGGGTGCGCGTCGAGCAAGCCATTGGGTTGCGCCTGCCGCATGAAGGTGTTGATGAACGCAATGCGCCCCTGCCGTTCGTCCCGGCTCAAATGGTCGAGGCTGGGAAACCGGCCCGGTTCGGCGTTTAGAAATTCATCGTAGCGCAACCCCGCTTTCTGGCTGTTGGCTTCTTGCAGGGCGGGCACCACGTTGCCATATACGTGCAGGCCGCCGTAGCTGCGGTTGAGGGGCACGGCGTGGTCCTTGTCGTAACTCCCTGGGGCGGGCAGCGGCTGGCCGGTGTAGGCACAGCAGTTGCCAAAATAGTCGAGCGTGGCTTGCCAGTTGTCGGCGGTGAAACCCCCGGCATCGGCCCCGATTTGGGTGAGGATGTAGCGGACAAACAGGTTGGCGACGTTGCCGGGATAGGTTTGATGGGGCATTTTTTTGCGTTGGATGAAGTGAAAAACATTTTCTATGCGGCGGCTGCCAATTGCCAGCCCTTCGGCCTTACTGATGCGCTTAATGAAAAATCAGCAACTTGCGGCGGGCGTTGCTGCCTGCCTGAACGTAGTACACGCCAGCCGCCAGGTCGGCCGTGTTCACCTCGGCCTTGCCCGCTATCAGGGCTTGCCGCCGTACCATTTGGCTCAAGCTGTTGAACACCGTTACTTCTTTGGCGTTGGCCGCGCTCACCGTTACCGACCCGTTGGCCGGATTGGGGTACAGGTACAGCGGCACAACGTGCGTGGCCGAAGCAGTGGCCGTTGGCCCGGCGTAGGTGATGCTGAACAAGGCAGCGGCCACGTTGCCGTTGCCAGCGGCATCCTGGGCTGCGTTGGCGGCCACCGTGGCCGTAACCGGCCCCGAAGCCGTTGGGATGATGCTGAACGAATAAGCCGCGCCACTGCCGCCGAAGCCGCCGACGGTGCCGTTGGTCACGGCTACATCGGCTGCCACAAATCCGGTGACATTTTCGGAGAACACCACGGTTACCGGAATCGGGCTGCTGCTGGTGGGGTTGCTGGCCGTGGTGCTGAAGGCCAGCGTGGGGGCTTGCGAGTCGATATAAATGCCGAAACCTGCCATTGACTTGCTCCCGTCGCCAACGGCGCTGAACAGACCTCCAGCTACCACGTCGCCGTTTGGGGCAAAGGCCACCCCAAACACCCTATCATCTGTACCCGTGCCCAACGCTTGCCATGCCGTCCCGTTCCAGCGGGCAATGTAATCGGCGCTGGCGTTGCCCCCGGCATCGGTAAAATTCCCGCCCACTACCAATTCGCCATTGGTAGACCGCGCAATGGCATTCACGCCTCCGTTTAAACTGGTTGTGAGCGTAGAGCCGTTCAACCCCTGCCACTGTGTTCCGTTCCAACGGACGACGTAGCCGGAGCTTGGCCCCGCGAAGCCAGCCACCACATCGCCGTTGGGCGCGGTTACCAACGCACGTATCTGCCCGGTGTTGTTGCCCAAAAAATTCAATCCGTTGCCGAGTGTCCGCCACGCCGTTCCGGTCCACTGCGCTACGCCGCAGGTATTCATGCCTGCTCCGCCTACGCCCACAAAGTTTCCACCGGCCAATACCGCACCCGTGGCAGATAGCGCCAATGCATAAACGTCGGAACTCAGCCCGGTGCCCATTGCCTGCCAGCCGGTGCCGCTCCACCGGGCTACGTAGTTTGCCGTTGCCACCCCTCCAGCACCAGTGAAGGTTCCCCCCACCACTACATCGCCGCTTGAAGTTGCCACGATTGCCTGCACCAAGCCATTGGGTATGCCTGTGCCAAATGATTGCCAATTAGAGCGGTTCCCAGGTCACTGTACATGATATCCACAATGGGCAAACCAATTTCCAGCGTCTTTTTTGCTTATCCATTCAAGGGCTTCTTTGATGGTGTCTTCCAAGGCCTCGCGGGTGCGGGCCTGGGCGGTTCGCAG
>JANYFQ010000299.1 GCA_025362615.1 Hymenobacter sp.
CTGTCGGCCCCCGCACCGGTGCCCTTGGAGTTGGCCAAGGTGCTGAGGATGAAGTTCTTTTCGGAGTTGTCGGGCAGGCGGTAGAACTGCGGGTCGCCGTTGTAGTAGGCTTGGGTGGCGGCCTTCACGAACGTGACCAAACTCAGGGGAGGGCTAAGCTCGGGCTGGCTGCGCAGGTAGCTCTCGAACTGGTTTATCTTCTCTAAGTTCTTCAATTTCAGCAGGCCATGCGGCTTGCCAGTGTCCACGACGAATTCCAGCGGCATCACGCCGTGGAAGTGTTTTTCGAAGAAAGCGAGGTCGGAATTGACGCTGCTTTTCTTGGGCAAATCGTCCACCATGTACGACACGGCTTCGATGCGCGACACGCCAATACCGGCCAGCAGCACCAGCACCACCGCCGTGATATATACCGTGGTCCGGCGCTCCAAAACCAGGTAGTCGAAGAACTCCAGCAGCTTGGTCAACGGCTTGGCATCCAGGTGTTCGAGCTGCTTGGGTGTGGGCGGCGGCAGGAAGGTAAAAGCCGCCGGAATGAGGATGAAGCTGATGAGAAAAGCGGCGAAGATATTGACCGTCGCCACCAGCCCAAACTGGTAGAGAATGGCAATGTCGGTGAAACAGAACACGATGAAGCCCACGGCCGTGGTGGTGTTGTTCATGAGCGTGACAAGGCCGATTTTGCGGATGACCCGCGTCATGGCCAGCATCTGATTGCCCGACTTGCGGTAATCGTAGTGGTAACGGCTCAGGAGATAGGTGCAGTTCGGGATGCCGATGACGACTATGATGCTCGGTATCAACCCAGTAAGCAGGTTTATCTTGAAGCCTAGTAGCACGATGGAGCCGATGCACCACACCACCGTCACGCCCACCACGACAAGCGGGAAGACGATGGCCGACGAGGTACGGAAGAAAACCAGCAGCGTCACGCCGGTCACGAACATGGCCAGGAGCGTGAAAAACTTCATTTCCGAGGCCACTTTGCTCGTCATCGTCGAGCGCACGTAGGGCAGGCCGGCGTAGTGCAGGCGGATGCCGGTGCGGGCCTCAAACTGCCGGGTATGGCCCAGAATATCGTTCATCACGGCCTGCCGGCGCGAGGAGTTGAGGTACTTGGGGTCCATCGTCAGGGCCAGCAGGGTGGCCCCGGTGTTGGGCGAAATAAGCTGACCCTCGTAGAATTTCTGGCGGTTCACGACGCGCAGCAGCGAGTCCAGCTCGGCCTGCGAGCGGGGCGCGGTGCCGAAAATAGGCCGCGCCACGAGCTGGTTGGTGGCCGTGTCGCGGCGCAATTCGGGCAGGCGCGAAATGCTCAATACGCCGCTCACGCCGGTTACTTGGCCCAGGGTATCGGTGAGGTCGCGGAGGCGGTTGAAATTGGCCAGCCGGTACACGGCGCTGTCCTGCATCCCGACGACCAGCACGTTGCCATCTTCGCCAAAGGTGTGTTTAAACTGTTGGAAATAAATCATTTCCGGGTCCTGCGGACTTACCACCTGGGCAAAGTCGTAGGTCATCTCCACGTCCTTGGCCTGCCAGGCCATGAACACGGTGATGGCGGCCAGCACGGCCACCAACGTCAAGCGGAAACGGATGATAAAAACGGCGATTCGCTGCCACATACTGAACCAGATAAAAGGCAAAGTTACGGCCGGGGGCAGCGGGCTATGCCGTTTCCACGCTGCCCAAAATACCTGTAGCCGTTTTGGGTCCGAAAGCGCAAACGCTTGGGCGGGTTGGCATCAACCAAAAATTTGGGATTTTCAGTGCTACGCCGCCAGGGGCAAGTAGGTGCCCCGGCTCAGCGAATCAAGGGCCGTTCTCAAAGCAAATTGCTGGCAGGCTTGAATATCCGCCATTTCGAGGAACGGGTAGTCTTCCAGCACGTCCTCGGGCGAGTCGCCGGCGGCCAGGAATTCGAGCACGGTTTGCACCGTCAGGCGCTTGCCGCGGATGGTGGGCTTGCCCCCGCACAGGTCGGGGCTGACGGTGATGCGGTCGTGGATGTAGCGAAGCATGGGCGATGATAAAACGGAGTGAAAGAAACGGGCAATGCTCCCCGAAAGGTGCCGCCCTACAACAGCTCGAACACCCGCTTAAAACTCACCGCCTCGCCAATAAACCCGCGCAAGTCCGCAATTGGCATCCGGGTTTGCAGGCGCGAGTCGCGGTGGCGCACGGTCACGGTGTCGTCTTCCAGGGTTTGGTGGTCGACGGCGATGCAGAAGGGTGTGCCGATGAGGTCTTGCCGGGTGTAACGGGTGCCGATGGAGTCGCGCTCTTCCACCACGAGGCGGAAATCAAACTTCAGGCTGTCAAACAGTTGCTGGGCCTTTTCGGGCAGGCCGTCTTTGCGGACGAGCGGGAAGATGGCGGCCTTGACCGGGGCCACCGCCGGGTGCAGGCGCAGCACGGTGCGGGTCTTGGTTTTCTGCTCCTCGCCTTCGCCTTCGGTGATGGTTTCGGTTTGTAGCGCCTCGCAGAGCGTGGCCAGGAACAGGCGGTCGGCCCCAACCGAAGTTTCGACCACGTAGGGCACGTAGTTGCCGTAGGGCTTGCCGGTTTCGGGGTTCACGTCGTTGTCGAAGTACTGCTGCTTCTTGCGGCTAAGCTCCTGGTGCTGGGTCAGGTCGAAGTCGGAACGCGAGTGGATGCCTTCCATTTCCTTGAAGCCAAAGGGGAATTCGTACTCGATATCGACGGCGGCCTTGGCGTAGTGGGCCAGCTTGTCGTGGTCGTGAAAGCGGAGCTTGTGGGCGGGCAACCCAAGCGCCTCGTGGAAGCGGCGGCGGGCGGCCTTCCAGGTGTCGTACCAGTGGCCTTCGGTGCCGGGGCGCACGAAAAACTGCATCTCCATCTGCTCGAACTCGCGCATCCGAAAGATGAACTGCCGGGCCACAATCTCGTTGCGGAACGCCTTGCCAATCTGGGCGATGCCGAAGGGCACCTTCAGCCGCGCCGACTTCTGCACGTTCAGGAAATTGACGAAAATGCCCTGCGCCGTTTCGGGCCGCAGGTACACCGGCGGCGCGTCCGAATCGACGGCCGACCCCTGGGTGCTGAACATGAGGTTGAACTGCCGCACGTCGGTCCAGTTGCCGGTGCCCGACACGGGGCACTTGATTTTTTCGTCCAGAATGAGCTGCCGCACCCCAGCTAAGTCATTATCAGTCAGCAGGCGGCCCATTTCGGCGGTGAGGGCCGCACCCCGGCCGGGGTCGCCGGCGGCTTCGTATTCGGCGGCTTTCTCTTCGAGCAGCACATCGGCGCGGTAGCGCTTTTTGCTGTCGAGGTTGTCCACCAGCGGGTCGTTGAAGCCGGCGATGTGGCCGCTGGCCTGCCAGGTGCGCGGGTCCATAAAAATGGCCGCGTCGAGGCCCACCACGTTGCCGTGGAGTTGCGTCATGGTTTCCCACCACAGGCGCTTGAGGTTGTTTTTCAGCTCTACGCCGTTGGGACCGTAGTCGTACACGGCGGCCAGGCCGTCGTAGATTTCCGAGGATTGAAAGACGAAGCCGTACTCTTTGGCGTGGGCTACGATGTCCTTTAATTGGGCGCTGTCGGCGGGGTTGGTTGTGCTCATATCGGCGCAAAGCTACGAGTACCGCGAAGCTCCTGCTTCGCCTCGCGCAGGCTCGCGTCAGGGCACTCGTCGGACGAAGCCCTTCGGGCGATTCGTCCGACGAGTGCGGCGTATGCTGCCCCAGGTTCGAGCAAACGCGAGCCGTTCAGCGAAAAGTGGTCGGACGAAGCCCTTCGGGCGATTGGCTACGCCGAACTCCGTTTCGCCCGACCGCTTTTCTACCGCTCCCTGGGCAACCTGTGCGGGGCGGAGCCGGAGCTTCGCGGTACTCGTTCTGAGGGCGCTTGCTTCACAATTCCGTAACATAGCTACCGCCGTACCCCCCGTTACCTTTGAGCCGCCAATTCCCTTCGCTGCCAACTGTTTTGCGTATTGTCGGCAGCCACTCCCCTCCCACCCAACCGCGTTTTTATGTTTGGACTTGAACCCCACGTACTGGTTTTGCTCGGCGTGTGTTTGCTGGCGGCCTGCGCCTTCGAGTTCGTCAATGGCTTTCACGACACGGCCAACGCCGTGGCTACCGTCATCTATACCAACACCTTGCGGCCCTGGGTGGCGGTGGTGTGGTCGGCGTTCTGGAACTTCATCGGCGTGTTTTCGGGCGGCATTGCCGTGGCGATGGGCATTGTGTACCTGCTGCCCGTCGAAAGCCTGGTGGACCAAAACGTCTATCACGGCATTGCCATGGTGGGTGCCCTGATACTGAGCGCCATCATCTGGAACATCGGCACATGGTTCTACGGCATTCCGGCTTCCAGCTCGCACGCGCTCATCGGCTCCATTTTGGGGGTGGGCATTGCGTTTTCGCTACTGCCGGGCGGGCAGGGGGCGGCCGTAAACTGGGGTAAGGCCGGCGAAACCGGCATTGCCTTGCTCGTGGGGCCGCTGCTCGGGTTTTCGCTCACCATCGGGGCCATGTTTTTGCTGCGCCGACTGGTAAAAAACAAGGCCATTTTCAAGGAGCCGCACAAGCACAAGCCGCCGCCCCTCTGGATTCGCCTCATCCTCATCGCCACCTGCACGGGGGTGAGTTTCTTCCACGGCTCGAACGATGGGCAGAAGGGCGTGGGCCTTATCATGCTCATTCTCATTGGCATCGTGCCCACGTTCTTCGCCCTCGACCAAAGTAAAAACCCGCTCGATTTGCGCGAGTCGCTCGGCAAGGTGGAGTACGTGATGACCCGCGTGAACCGCGCCGAACTCAGCCCCAACGACCAGAAGCTGGTGGCCGACGTGCAAGTGCAAACCGACGACCTGAACCGCATTTTTGCCGGCAAAACCAACATCGCCGACCTGCCCCAACTTACCCGTTTCGAAATCCGGCGCGACATTCTGCTGCTCGCCAACCGCTCCAAAAAGCTTTTCAGCTCCGATAAAATCAGCCTCAGCACCCAGGACCGCGCCATTTACGACGCGGCCATCGCCAATATGCGAACCTTCACCGACTACGCCCCGTGGTGGGTGCTGCTGATGGTGAGCCTATCGCTGGCCTGCGGCACGATGATTGGCTGGCAGCGCATCGTCAAAACCATTGGCGAGCGCATTGGCAAAGAGCACCTTACCTATGCCCAGGGTGCCAGCTCCGAGATGGTGGCCGCCCTCATGATTGGGGCCAGCACCGGCTTCGGGCTGCCTTCCAGCACCACGCACGTTCTTTCCTCGGCCATTGCCGGGAGCATGGTGGCCAACCGGGGCATTAAAAACCTCAACCCCCAAATGGTCCGCAACATTGCCCTGGCCTGGGTGCTCACCCTGCCCGTGACGATGGTGCTGGCCGGCGGGCTGTTCCTGCTCTTCCGGGCCGTGCTGGGGTAGCGCGGGTTTTCAACCCGCGCGTTGGCGGCCCACGCGCGGGC
>JANYFQ010000307.1 GCA_025362615.1 Hymenobacter sp.
AAGTCGGTGGGCCTGAACGGGGTGGGCACTAAGGCTGTGAACGCCTTGAGCGGCTACTTTCTGGTGCAGAGCGTGCGCGAAGGCATCCTCAAGGCTGCCGAGTTTGCCCAGGGCAAGCTTACCAGCGATGCCAAGCCCACCAAAACCAGCCAGCGCAACGGTACCCTGGTGGTGTTTCAGCCCGACGACACGATTTTCAAGAACTACCGCTTCATCCCCGAGTACCTCGAAAACCAGGTCTGGAACTACGTTTACCTCAACGCGGGCCTGATCATCAACTTCAACGGCCAGAAGTATTATTCCGAAAACGGGCTGCTCGATTTGCTGGCCCGCAAGGCCGACGCCGAGCACCTGCGCTACCCCATCATCCACCTCAAAGCGCCTGACATTGAGATGGCTTTGACCCACGGCAACGACTACGGCGAGGAGTATTATTCGTTCGTGAACGGGCAGTACACCACGCAGGGCGGCACGCACTTAGCAGCTTTCCGGGAGGCAGTGGTGAAGGCGGTGCGCGAGTTTTACAAGAAGGATTTCGACGCTTCCGACGTGCGCGGCAGCATCGTGGCGGCCATTTCGGTGCGGGTGCAGGAGCCCGTATTCGAGAGCCAGACCAAGACCAAACTGGGCAGCCTGAACATGGGCGAGGACGGGCCGACGGTGCGCGGCTTCATCCTCGACTTCGTGAAGGAAAACCTCGACAACTACCTGCACAAGAACCCCTTGGTGGCCGATGCCCTGCTCAAACGCATCCTGCAAAGCGAGCGCGAGCGCAAGGACATGGCCGGCGTGAAAAAGCTGGCCAACCAACGCGCCAAAAAAGCCAACCTCCACAACCGCAAGCTGCGCGACTGCCGCTTCCACTTCGGCGAGGCCAAAGATGCTGAAAAAGAAGCCCTCACCACGCTCTTCATCACCGAAGGCGACTCGGCCAGCGGCAGCATCACCAAGAGCCGCAACGTGGAGCTGGAGGCCGTGTTCAGCCTGCGCGGCAAGCCGCTGAACTGCTTCGGGTTGAAGAAGAAAATCGTGTACGAGAACGAGGAGCTGAACCTGCTGCAACACGCCCTCAACATCGAGGAAGGCATTGAGCTGCTGCGCTACAACCGGGTGGTGGTGGCCACCGACGCCGACGTGGACGGGATGCACATCCGGCTGCTGCTGCTGACGTTTTTCCTGCAATTCTTTCCTGATTTGGTCCGTAACGGGCACGTTTTCATCCTCGAAACGCCGCTGTTTCGGGTCCGCAACCGCAAAGAAACCATTTACTGCTACAACGAAGGCGAGAAGCAGGCTGCGATGCGGAAGCTGGGCCGCAACCCCGAAATCACCCGCTTCAAGGGCCTGGGCGAGATTTCGCCCGACGAGTTCGGCAAGTTCATCGGCGAAAACATTAAGCTAGAGCCAGTTATATTGACTTCCGACCGCAGCATTCAGCAGGTGCTGACTTACTACATGGGCAAGAATACGCCCGCCCGGCAGGAGTTCATCATTGAGAACCTGCGGCTGGAGAAGGATTTGGCGACGAGCGACGTGCTGCCCGTGGCCGAGACGCTGGAAGCGTAGGCAGTTCATAGAACGGTGTACCACCAAGCTGTGCTTGGTGGTACACCGTTCTGGGGCACCGCTACCTTTGCCCTCATGCTGCTCGAAGAATACGTTTCCCTGCGCCCCTACAACACGTTTGGCCTCGACGTAACGGCCCGGTATTTTGCCCGTTTCGCCTCGGCCGACGCGCTGCGCGAGCTGCTGCAACGGCCCGAAGTACAGGCCGCCAACAAGTTGATTCTGGGCGGCGGCTCCAACCTGCTCTTCACCCAGGATTTTGCCGGAGTGGTGCTCAAAAACGAAATTCAGGGGCTGGAAATTATCAACGAAACTACTGACAGCCAAACAGCTTTGGTACGGGCCGGGGCCGGCGAGGGTTGGCACGGCCTGGTGGAGTTTGCGCTCGAAAACAACCTCAACGGGCTCGAAAATTTGTCGCTCATTCCGGGTACGGTGGGGGCGGCGCCGCTGCAAAACATCGGGGCCTACGGGGCCGAGCTGCGCGACACATTTGAGCGGTTGGAGGCGGTGGAAATCAGCAGCGGCGAACTGCGGGTGTTCGGGGCCGCCGAGTGCGGATTTGGCTACCGCGAGTCGGTGTTCAAAACCACGCTCAAAAACCAGTTTGTCGTCGCGGCCGTGGTGCTGCGCCTGCACCGGCTGGCCCGCCCCAACGTGCGCTACGGGGCCATTGCCGACACGCTGGCCGAGTTGGGCATTGCCGGCGAGCCCACGCCCGCCGACGTGAGCCGGGCCGTGATGCACATCCGCCGCAGCAAGCTGCCCGACCCGGCCCAAATCGGCAATGCCGGCTCGTTCTTCAAAAACCCCGAAATTTCTCAAAGTCAGTACAATGCCCTCAAGGCCCAGCACCCCGACCTGCTCGGCTACCCTGTGCCGGGCGGCGCGGTGAAGGTGCCCGCCGGCTGGCTCATCGAGCGGGCCGGTTTTAAGGGGTTGCGGCGCGGGGCCGGCGCGGGCACCCACGGCGTACACGACCGGCAGGCGCTCGTGCTGGTGCATCACGGCGGGGCCACGGGCGGCGAAATTGCGGCCCTGGCCCGCGACATCATCGTTGGCGTGAGCCAGCAGTTCGGCATCGAACTCCACCCGGAGGTGAATATTTTGTAGGATGCCGAGGAATTGTTTGGTTTAGCCCCTAAGGTACGCTAACATCACAGAGAATTAACCTGGTGCGAGCAGCAGGTGCGGGGCTTATGACCGAACTTTGTAGCGGCTTGCCGCTGGCGGGCGCTGTGCTGCTTTATTCTTTTAAATTTATGACAAAGTTCGTTGCCTGGCTGCCGTGGGTGGCCCTTTTGTTGCCAGTGGCCGCTGCATTTGCCGGGGTGCCGGTGGTTTCCAATCGTTTTGTTGACCCCACCGCGCCGCCTGTTCTGACCATCAAGGCTGCTCGTGCGCTGGGGGTTGGGGCGAGTGTTACCGTGCGGGCCGTGGTAGTGAACGGCGCCGAATTGGGCAACCTGCGCTTCGTGCAGGACGCCAATTCCGGCCTGGCTCTTTACGCGCTGGCCAGCAAAGTGCCGGGCTTCGCCGAGTTGCAGGCCGGTGATAGCATCCAAGTCACCGGAACGCTCAAAAACTACAACGGCCTGCTCGAAATGGACCCCGTGGCCGTGCTGCACAAGCTGGCCGGGGGCCAGCAGCCGCGCCCGCTGCGGGTGCCCGTGGCCGGGGCCGCCGCCGTGCTTACCGAAGCCAACGAGGGCCGATTGGTGGAAATAACCGGTGTCACGAGCCTCACCAGCCCCGCCGGCAGCGAAGTGACGACGATTGCGGCCAGCGCCAACTACCTCCTCAACGGGCAGGCCGGTACGCTGGTCCGCATCGGGGCCGCTACCAACGGCCCCGACGGCCTCGCCGGCCAACTGGTGCCGACGGGCGAAACCTTCGACGTGCGCGGCATCCTGAGCCAGTACGCGCCCAGCGGCACCGGCGGCTACCAGTTGCTGCCCCGCACTGCCGCCGACCTGGTGCGCGGCGGCGGCTTGCCCCGCCTGACCGAAGAACCCGTGCCGGTGCAGGTGCTGGCCAACAGCGTCACCATCGCCTTCAGTACCCTCAACCCCGGCAATACCAAAGTGCGCTTTGGATTGTCGGCCAAAGAGTTGCGGGAAAATCGGGTG
>JANYFQ010000369.1 GCA_025362615.1 Hymenobacter sp.
CAAAAAAAGCCGCCCGCCCGCACCAAACCCAACTTTCTAAACAGCTTCAACTGTTTACAATGAATTTTCAAATGAAAAAGCCGTTGTTTTTGGCGTTGTTTGGGCTGGCTGCGGCCGGTTTGGCTGGCTGCGCTACTCCGCGCCCAGCCGCCGCCTTCGACCCCGAGCGCCGCGCCATCGTGCAAGTCCTCACCACCCAAACTGCCGCCTGGAACCGGGGCGACATTCCGGGCTTCATGGCCGGGTACTGGGCCTCCGATTCGCTGGTGTTCATCGGCCGCAAAGGCCCCACCTACGGCTGGCAAAGCACCCTGGCCAACTACCAAAAAAGCTACCCCACGGCGGCGGCGATGGGGCAACTCGATTTTTCGGGCTTGCGCGTTACGCCGCTGGGTGCTGAGGCCGCGCAAGTTGTGGGCCGCTGGCACCTGGCCCGCCCGGCGGCGCAGGGCGATTTAGGGGGTTGGTTTTTGTTGATTTTCAAAAAGATAGACGGGCGCTGGTTGGTGGTGGCCGACCACACCAACAGTGCATAGTGGTGCTCGGAAGTGGGGGACTCCGACACGGGTGGGGCACCCGGCGGGGCCGCTTTCGATTGGGGCGGATGGCGGCGTTTTTGGGCTGGCCGGCCCCGGCGGCGGGCTGGATGAGCAGGGCCTCGTGCAGCACGATTTCGAGGCAGGCGGCGAGCAAGCCGTTTTTGTGGGCGTACTCGCCCCGCTACACGGCCAGCATCTGCCAGAACAGACCCGTAACCCGGCCTGTCCGGGGTCGAGCGAGACGACGGGCACGGCATCGGTGCGGACCAGGGGCGAGTCGCGCAGCAAAGCAACGTGCCGTGGGGCGGCAGCCACCGGGCATCGGTGCGGACCAGGGGCGAGTCGCGCAGCAATTCGGTGCGCTGCCGGCCCGCCAGGAAGGCTTCGGTGAGCAGTCGCCGGTCACGAGCACGATTTTGTAGTAGTCGCGGCGGCCCCCTTACCGGCGTGGGCGGCGCGGAGCCGTCCAATTTCTACACCTTGAAGCCCTTGGTGGGCGGGTCAGCAGTGAGTTGGGCGAGGGTTTCGGCGAGCTTGTTGGTATTCTTATAAAAATAATATAATTAAATTTTTTATCCGCTGCCGGCAAGGGGGCGGGCGGGGCCGCACCCCACCCCTGCCGGCCCTACCCTGGCGGCCTGCCCCCAGCGGCCCGCCCCGCAGCGTTACCCCCGCATCCCCCGTACCTGACCCCGGCCGCGCCCCAATCCGGAAATCTGGTGTAACTAGCCACTTTATTGGTCTTTTTATTCTCGTTCATGCTGCTGAACACATCGGCTTCGCGCATCAGGTGGAGCGGCCGGCCGGTTTCGGGCCGGGCCGTGGTTGGGGGCTTGCTGCTGGGCCTGGGGCTGCTGGGCGGCTGCGGCGGCTCCGCCTCTTCCGATGAGCCCGCCACCGAAAACAGCCGGCCCGACCCGGCCAAAAACGCGGCGGCTGCCGCTCCGGCAGCGGAAGCTCCGCTGCGGGTGAATGTCTTTCTGGAGCTGTCGGGCGGCATGAAGGGCTTCATGCCGGCCAACACGGCTGCCCGGCAGCCCACGGCTTTCCAGAACCGGGTGAGTGCGCTGGCTTCCCAAACCAACCGCAGCCCGGCCATCGCCGAGGCCCGGTTTCTGCTGGGCCTGAAGGCCACGCCGCTGGCGGTGTCGTACCCCCAGTTTCGCAACGTGCTGCAGGGCGACACCCGGCAGGCGGCCCTGGGCACCGAGCTGCCCACCATGCTCGAAAACATTCTGCTGGCCCCGGAGGCCGACCGCAAGGTGAGCGTGGTGGTGTCGGACTTCATCTACGGCCCCGAGAAAAAGGAGGACTTTGCCCTCATGACCACGCGCATCACCGACGCGCTGGCGCTGGTGAGCAAAAAGCAGCTGGCGGTGGCCGTGCTGGGCGAAACCTCCCGCTTCTACGGCAACTTCTACCCGGCCGTGAAGCACAGCCCCAGGGGCCTGCCGCTTGATGGGCAGGCCCTCCCCTACTACATCTGGCTCATCGGCCCGCCGGCCGCCGTGGCCCGCTACCTGCGCGAGGTGCTGCCCGCCCCCGGCCCGGCTGTGCAGCAGGCGTATTTCGGGCTGAGCTTCCCGCAGGTGCCCTACGCGGCCGTGCTCACGGGCCTGCCGGCCGGCAGCCAGCTGGCGCCCGGCGGCGCGGCTTCGGTGTCGTACACCACAGCCCAGGCCAGCCCCGAGCTGGACATTGAAGGCGTGAAGAAAACCGCCGAATTCACCGTGGCCCTGAACCTGGAGCAGCTGCCGACCGCCTGGCAGCAGCCCGCCTTGCTGGCGCAGCAGCTGCAAGTGTCGCTGCCGGGCGGGGCGGCCCCGCGCCTCGTGCCGGGCTCGGTGCGGACCCTCACGGCCGCCGAACGGGCCGCCTCAACGGCCCTGGCCCCTTACACCCACGTGCTGCGCCTGCGGCTGAACGCCCTGCCCAAAGGCAGCAGCACCCTCAGCCTGACCCTGGCCGCGCCCGAGGTGCCGGCCTGGGTAAGCCAATGGGGCACCCAGAACGACAACCCGCCGGGGCCTGTACCGCACACCTTCCGCCTCACCGAAATCATGGCCGGGCTGCGGGCGGCGTTTCCGGCCGCGCTGCCGCCGGTGTTCACGGCCCAGCTTCGGCTTTCCAATCAGGATTAACTTTCTCCTCGCTTCCTCATGCAGCAGTTTTTCAACGGCTTGTACACCGTACTCATTGGTTGGTTCTATCACCGCAAGCCCGCTGACTTTGGGCTTTACAAAAACGAGATTTTCAACGCCGTGGGGCTCTACACCCTGCTGGTGGCGCTGGGGCTGGTGCTGGTGTTCTACTTCATTTTCAACAAGCAAGCGGCGCTGAGCCAGCTCAACTGGTCGAAGCCGAAGCACTGGCTGCTGGTGCTGCTGCTGGCGGCCGGGCTGGGCGCCCTGCTGGCTTACCAGGTGAGTGTGGGGCAAGGGGCGGTGCCGGAGGCGTATTTGCGCTATTTCATCATCGTGAATACGCTGGTGGCGCCGCTGTGGTATCTGCTGTTTTCGGTGGCGCTGAAGCGGCTGCCGTTTGGCAGCCAGGCGCGGAGTACGCCTTTTTAGGGTGTACCACCAATCTGTGCTTGGTCTCGCGTATGCTGCCCAAGGACTTGACCGTTCGACGCAAGACCAAGCACAGCTTGGTGGTACACTGCCCTACTCGTTTCTTGCCACAGCAACTACATTCCCTTTTAACCTCCTAACATGGGCCGATTATTCATTTTTGCCGTGGGCGGCACCGGGGCCCGCGTGCTGCGCTCCCTCACCATGCTGCTGGCAGCGGGCCTGAAGCTGCCCGACTGCGAGCTGGTGGTGCCCGTGCTGGTGGACCCCGACACCCAGAACGGCGACGTGACCCGCACCGTGGACCTGCTCAAGCGCTACGCCCGCCTGCACCAGGCCCTGCACCAGGACGGGCAGCACCCCAAAGGCACGGGCTTCTTTGCTCAGCCGCTGGCCACCCTGGCCCAGCTCAACACCGCCGGGGCCGAGGGGCTGCGCGACTCGTTCGTGTACGATTTCGGCGGCATCAACCAGCGCTTCAAAGACTATTTGCAGTACAACGAAGCCTCGGTGGAAACCCAGGGGCTGCTCGATTTGCTCTTCACCCCCGACAGCCTCAACGCCAGCCTCGATTTGGGCTTTCGCGGCTCGCCCAACGTGGGCTCGGTGGTGCTGAACGCGCTGGTGCAGGCTCCCGAAATGCGCTACCTGGCCCAAAGCCTCAACCCCGACGACCGGGTGTTTTTCATCTGCTCGATATTCGGCGGCACCGGCGCGGCAGGCTTCCCGCTGCTGGTGAAAAACCTGCGCGACCCCGACTCAGGGCTACCGCAGCCGCAGGTGCGGGCCGCCGTGCCGGCCGGGGCGCTGGTGATGCTGCCTTACTTCAAGCTGCAGCAGCCCTCGGCCCAGGAGAAAGCCGCCGGGCAGGATTTCATCGACTCCAACTCCTTCATCACCAAAACCAAAACCGCCCTGGGCTACTACGCCGAACATCTGCAGGGGCTGGAGGCGCTCTATTACCTGGGCGACCAGGCCGGGCAGCCGCTGCCCAACAACCCCGGCCGCGCCGCCCAGCGCAACCAGGCCCACCTGCTCGAAATGCTGGGTGCGCTGGCCATCCCGCACTTCCTGGCCCAGCCCGCCGGGCAGCTCGACCGCCAGAGCCCGGCCCACTTTGAGTTTGGGCTGAAAAGCGACACCACGACGGTGAATTTCGGGGAGTTTTCGCCGCTGATGCGCCAGGAAGTGGCCCGCCCGCTGATTCAGCTGCATTACTTTGCCCGCTACTTCCGCCACCACCTGGCCGAGGAGCGCAGCGCCCCCTTTTACGCCGACGGCAAGCTGGGCAGCCACCTGCCCGCCACGGCAGGCCCCCTCGCCGACCTCACCGAACTACTCACCGAATACGAAGCCTGGCTCCGCGAGCTGGGCCAGAACGAGCGCCACTTCGCCGGCCTGCGCCTCGACGAAGGCAA
>JANYFQ010000374.1 GCA_025362615.1 Hymenobacter sp.
GTGCCTTCGGTGAAAAACTGCCGGTTTTCGTTGTACTTCACCTCGAACGGCGACAGGTTCAGCACCTGATTGTCGCTCTGCACCTGCCCGAAATCGGGCACCAGCGTGGCATCGAGCGTGAAGCTCTCGTTGATGCCCCACTTCACGTCGGCCCCGCCGTTTAAGCTGGTGCTGTAATTGCGTTTTCCCTGCTCGTTGTGCGGGTAATGATTTACGTAGGCCGACACGTAGGGCGTGAGCGAAAGCCGCAGTGGCGGCTTGATGGCCCGCAGGCCCGTGAGGTCGCCCCACTGGTTCACAAAACCGTCCACGGCGGGCTTCACTTCGTTCCAGAAAAACGTCTGCCGGGTGCTGCGCCGCTGCCGCCCGAAGTTCAGCCCCCACAGCTGCTCCGGGGCCGCGCTGAAGCGCAGGGCCGAGTACGGAATGCGCATTTCGGCCACCCAGTCGTGGCCCCGCACGGCGCAGCGGGCGTCCCACACGGCGTTCCAATTATCATCCCCGCCCCCGGCCGGCGATTGCCGCGAGTCGAGCTGCACCCCACTGGGCGTGACGATAAAAATATAGCCGTTGAGCCGGTCGTGGTACGTGTCGAGGCACACCCCGAACCAGTCGGCGTTGCCGATGTTGTCGCGGGCCGTCAGCTCGCTGAGGATGGAGTCCGGGGCCGCGTCGTGCATGATGGCTCCCACGTAAATCGCCGCGTCGTCGTACAGCACGCGCACCTCGGTGGGGTGTTTTTCGAGGCGGCCCGGTGTAGGTTCCTGCTCATAGAACTGACTGGCTACCGGGGCCGTAGCCCAGGCGGCCTCATCCAGCAGCCCGTCGAGCTTGGGTGCGGGGCCAGCCAGGCGCACCGCCGCCAGGCTGCGTTTGGGCGCGAGGCGGGCTTTGTCGGCATCGGCCGAAACGGTAGCTGCCGGGGCCGGCGCGGGCGTTTGGGCGGCAGCCGGGGCGGGTGTCAGCAGCCAGCACAAGGCCAGCAGCAACCCGCTGCGGCGGCGGTTTTGCAGTAGATTCAGAAGATAAAAAAGATGCATAAAAACGGTAGATTTATCGCGGAAGGTGGCTGGCAAAGGACACAGGAAAGGGAGTGCTCGTTGCCGGGCGGGTGCTTGTTTTTGTCTGTACCACCAATCTTCGCGGTACAGGCTCACCTGGCGCGGGCACGTTCTTCCTGGGCGGCGCCGGTGCGCTGCCCCTTCGCTGCCAAGCCTGTGTTGCCCAATTTATAGGTGAAAGCCAGGCGCAGCAGGCGCGTGTCGTTGCGGCGGTAAAAGCCGAAATCCTGAGCAGCGTATTGCACATCAGCGGCCCCGCGCTCGGTATAAAAAATATCGGCCAAACTTAAGCCAATCACGGCTTTTTCGCGGAATAATTTGGCCGTAATTCCGCCGTTAAATCCGTAATACGAAACCGATTTAAAGAACCCCTGAATGCTGGGCGAATTATAATAGCCCGCCAACTGCGCCGTGACGTGCGGCGCAATGGTAAAGGCGTTCGACAGGCTCAAATTATAAACGAATAAGCGGCGGTTTTGCGGCTGGGCCGCCAGCGTCGAACGAAAAGCATCGACGTACAGCGTGGCGTTGTTATCTACTTTCCACCAGCTACTTACGCTGAACGGAGCCAGCACCGTAAGGCCGTAGTTGTACGAATACCCCAGGTTACTAAAGGTGTAGGTTGTTTCCTGGGTCGCAGCATTTTGCAGCGGGTATTCCGAAGAAAACTGACTGGTGTAATTAAAAAACGGCGAGACATTCAGCGTGTTTTTGAAGACGTTGGCCCACTCAAAAGCATCGGTAAAAGCGGGTTGCAAAAACGGGTTTCCCTGGTTGGAAAAGTACTGGCTTTGGTAACTCAAAAAAGGATTGAGCGAGAAGAAATCGGGCCGTTCGATGCGCCGTGAATACGAGAGATTAAGCTGGTAGTTTTCCGAAGCTTTGTACTGGAAATAAACCGTCGGGAACAGCCGGAAATAATTGTTGGCGTTGCTGGTTTTGGTAG
>JANYFQ010000481.1 GCA_025362615.1 Hymenobacter sp.
CGAGTTCGGTATTGGCCACGATTAATTCCTGCGCCCGCTTTTCTTTCTCATCGTTCTGAAAAGCGAGTTCGGTATTGGCGATGCTCAACTCGGCGGCCCGCTTTTCCTTCTCGTCGTTCTGAAAAGCCAGTTCGGTGTTGGCGATGCTCAGTTCCTGCGCCCGCTTTTCTTTCTCGTTGTTTTGAAACGCCAGTTCGGTGTTGGCGATGCTCAGCTCCTGCGCCCGTTTTTCCTTTTCGTCGTTCTGAAACGCCAGCTCCTCGTTGGCGATGCTTAGCTCCGCCGCCCGCTTCTCTTTCTCGTCGTTTTGAAACGCTAACTCGATGTTGGCCACGCTCAACTCCTGCGCCCGTTTGCCTTTTTCGTCGTTTTGAAACGCCAATTCTTCGTTGGCGATGCTCAGCTCGGCGGCGCGTTTCTCCTTCTCATCGTTTTGGAAAGCCAGCTCTTCGTTGGCTACGCTCAGCTCCTGCGCCCGTTTTTCTTTCTCGTCGTTTTGGAAGGCCAGCTCCTCGTTGGCGATGCTCAGCTCGTCGGCCCGCTTTTCTTTTTCGTCGTTCTGAAAAGCGAGTTCCTTGGTGGCGATGCTCAGCTCGTCGGCCAGGTTTTTCTCGGCCATTTCGCGGGCCACGATTACCGCGCCCAGCACCGCGCCGTGGTCGTCCTTGTTCACCGAGCCGTCAAACAGCACCTCGGTCAGGGCCCCTTTGCGGTGGCGCAGCACGAAAGGCACGCTGCTCACGGCCCCGTGGGCCAGCACGTCCTGGAAGGCCGCCCGCACTTGCTGCGGCTCCGTGAAGTAGGCAAAAAAGTCCGACCCCATCAGCGCCTCGCGGGCCACGCCCGTGAGCTTGACGGCCGCCTCGTTGGCATCGATAACCGCACCTTGCAGGTTGAGGGTAACCAGTAAGTCCTGGCTGGCTTCAATCAGGTGCCGGTATTTCTTTTCGCTCTCCTTCATGGCAACGGTTTTTGATGGTCCCTAAAGTAGCGCACGGCGAGCGGGCAAAATAGCTCACGGGTCGCGTCCGATGAAAGAAAAGGGAAGTGTACGCCGGAAAAATGCCCAGCTAAGGCCGCGTTTACGCGGAAGTTTCCTTCCGCGTTGGTGCCGGTGCAAAACGCTGTTTTTCCCGCACCAAACCCGGCTTTCTAAACGGCTTCGTTGGTACGAAACCACCGGTTCACACCGAACGCCCCCGGTAAAAGGCCCGCCGCACTTTCATCAGCAACTGTTCAGATGCCGCTTTGCTTGGCGCGTCGGGCAGTGCGGAGGCTGCAAAGGCCGCCTCTACCCGCGTCACCAGCTGCTCCGCTTCGGCTACCAGCTCATCGTACTCAAACTCTCCACGCCGAATTTGCAGCAGAAACTCCCGGTTGGGCCGGCGCACGAATAGTTGGCCGGTTTCGGCAATTTCGAGGGCCATTTGCAGCAGCCGGAAAACGTGCAGCATATTTTTGGCGTCGTAGTTTTTGCCGTGCTGCACGGTGTTGGCGTAGCGCTCGCCGTTGCGCTTCGCCACCCACTCCCAGTACTCCCGAAACACGCGGCAGTAGGTGCTGTACCCGTTGCGGTTGAAGGAGAGGTAGGCCACCGGTACTTCGCCTTTGGGCACGGCCGAAAGTAGCACGTCCTGCGAGGTGTCCGGGTCGCGTACCAAGCCGCGGTAGCCGTGGGCCAGCTCGGGCGTGGTGTCCACAAACAGGGCGTACAAATCCACCAGGTGCGGCACGTTGGCCAGGCCGCACTGCGCGGCGGCCACGTTTTTGCGGGTCAGCCAGGTGGCCACGGGTTGCGCCCCGGCCCCGGCGGTGACGTAGCAAAAGTCCAGCACCGACTTGCGGGCCGGCGGCTCGGGGTGGTTGATTTTTTTGTTCAGCCCCTTGGCCTTGCGAATTTGCGCCACCGCGTATTCGGCAAAGCTTTGGCGGCAAAGCTTGGAGAGAAAGTCGCTGGCCCGAAACCGGGCAAACAGCGGATGCTGGTACACCATGCAGTCGGCCGGCGTACCCAGCAATTCGAGCACCGTGGGGTTGTTTTTCAGCAGCAATTCCACGAAACGGCGCAGCTCGTAAAATACCTCGTCGTTGGTGTCGTTGGCTACCTGCGGCACGTAATCCAGCCCAAAAAACTGGTGCTCGGGCAGCACAAACACGCCCTTCAGGTCCGTGTCCGAGTGCGGTAGGTTGGTGCCGTAGGCGCGGCTGCCGCTCACGGCTTCAAATAGTATCAGGTGCTGCTCGCGCAGGTCGGCGATGGTCATGGGCGAATGTGGTTTTCAGAGGGGAGACGGCGAGAGGTGAGACGGTGAGGGGGGAGACGGTGAGAAAAGGAAGGCAAATGAGCAATGAAGAGCATTCCCAATTCTCACTTCTCACCATCTCACCTCTCACCTTGCAGCAGCGCCCGAAATAGGGCATCCACTTCGCTTGCCGCGCTGCCCGCCCGAGGCACCGGCAGCGACTCCCGCGCTGCCTGCCCCGCCGCCAGCTCGTCCCGCAGAAACGCCGCCAACGCTGCCGGCCGGGGCACCATTGTTTTTTCGTTTGCCCCGGCCTTGCGTTGCAGCAGCTCGTCCACTTCGGCTTCCAGCGCCGGGGGCAGCAGCACCCGCAGCGGCTCAAATTCCATCGGCGGCACCGTGCGCCGCTCCCGAATCCAGCGGGCCGCCAGGGCCGAGCGCAGGGCGTAGAACAGCCGTTTAAG
>JANYFQ010000495.1 GCA_025362615.1 Hymenobacter sp.
TGGGCTTTGTAGCCAAATATGGCTTCCGGGCTTTTGGCATCTACCGCATCATTGCGGGCGGTATTTTGTTGATTATGTTGGCGTTGAAGCTGCCCTTAAATCTGGTATAATGACGAAGACCCTGGCCGATTACGACTTTGAGACGGGCGAAGTCCTGCTGCTCGACAAGCCCCTGACTTGGACCTCGTTCGACGTGGTGAACAAGGTGAAGGGCGCGTTGCGCCTCAAAAAAGTGGGCCACGCTGGTACGCTCGACCCGCTGGCCACCGGCCTTTTAATCTTGTGTACGGGCAAAAAAACCAAGACGATAGACGAGATTCAGGCCCAGGAAAAAGAGTACACCGGCACCCTGCGCCTGGGCCAGACCACGGCCAGCGCCGACGGCGAAACCCCGGTGCTCGACGAGCGCCCGTTTGCCCACCTCACGCCCGCCGAAATTGAGGCTGCTACCCGGCCCTTCGTGGGCGAAATCCAACAAACGCCGCCGCTATTTTCGGCCGTTAAAATCGACGGGAAACGCGCCTACGAGCTGGCCCGCCTGGGGCAGGCGGCCGACATCAAACCCAAAACCGTCACCGTTACAGCCTTTGACCTCACGCGCATCAAAGGGCCGGACGTGGACTTTCGAATCGTCTGCTCCAAAGGTACTTACGTTCGCAGCCTGGCCCGCGACCTGGGCGAAATCCTGGGTTGCGGGGCGCACCTCACCAAGCTCGTCCGCACCCGCATCGGCGCGTACCGCCTCGAAAACGCCCTGACCCTGGACGACATCCAAGCCTTGGCCCCGCCCCGCCCGGCGGCCGACCCCGCCCGCCCCGCCCGCGAGCGCCGCCCGGCCAAAGTGCGGGTTGGGCTGGAGTTTTACGCCGCCCAGCAAGCCAAGGGGGGCGAAGATTAGGGGCTAAAGGTTGGGGGTGGGTGTGGGTGTGGGTGTGGGGTGTTGGGTTTTAGGTTTTAGGTGTTGGGTGTTAGGTGTCGGGTTTTAGGTGTTGGGTTTTAGGTGTTGAAATCTAAGGACAAATTTTTGTTAGCCAAATAGTTATACCCAACACCTAACACCTAACACCTAAAACCGAACCTCCAACCCCCAACCCCGAACCCCCAACCCCGAACCCCCAACCCTCCGCCCGTGCTCGTCATCCGCGACCCTGCTCAGTTTCCGTCGCTCTCGAACGCCGCCGTCACGACGGGCACGTTTGATGGCGTACACATTGGGCACCAGCGTATTCTGGCGCGGTTGCGCGAAGTGGCGCGGGCCAGCGGCGGCCCGGCGGTCGTCATCACCTACTGGCCGCACCCGCGCCTGGTGCTGGGGCCGCCGCCCACGCACCCCGAGCTGCTGGCCCTGCAACTGCTCAACACCCTCGACGAGCGCATTGCCAAGCTGGCCGAGCACGGCGTTGATTATCTGTTGATTGTGCCCTTTACCCGCAAATTCTCGGAGTGGACTTCGGAAGAATACATTCAAAAGCTGCTGCTCGACACGGTGCATACCCGGCAGCTCGTCATCGGCTACGACCACCGCTTTGGCCGCAACCGCGAGGGTGGCTTCGACTACCTCAGCGCCCACGCCGCCCGCTACGGGTTTGAGGTGGAAGAAATACCCCGCGAAGACGTTGATGCTGTGGGCGTAAGCAGCACCCGCATCCGCCGCGCCCTGCTGGCCGGCGACATCGGCACCGCCAACCGCTACCTCGGCTACGCCTACCCACTCACGGGCCGCGTGGTGGCCGGGCAGCGCCTGGGCCGCACCATCGGCTACCCCACCGCCAACCTCGAAACCACCGAGCCGCTGAAGCTGGTGCCCGGCCGGGGTACTTACGCCGTGTGGGTGCAGTTGGCTGATGGTCAGCATTATCAGGGAATGTTGAGCATCGGCGTTCGCCCTACGGTGGGGGAGGAGCTGGCCCAAACCATCGAAGTAAACATCCTCGATTTCAGCGGCGACCTGTACGGGCAGGCGCTGACGTTGGAGTTTGTGGCCTGGCTGCGTTCCGAAAAAAAGTTCGACGGCCTGGACGCGCTAAAGGCGCAACTGGCGTTGGACGCGGAAAACACGCGGGCCGCGCTGGCGTAACGCGGGTTTTCAACCCGCGCATCAGGCCCCAAATACTGCCAGCTCAAATTGAAGCAAGAAAATGAAAATCAAAACTTTAATACTGTTCGTCAGCTGCTTGCTAACTGCCTTCACTGCCCAGGCACAAGGCAAATTCAGTGGCGTGGTGCAGGACTCCGTGACGCACGAGCCGCTGGCGTTTGCCAGTGTTTTTCTGGCCAACACCACCCTGGGCGCGACGACCAACGAGCGCGGCGAATTTGAGTTTGCGCGGGTGCCCAAAGGCAGCTACGACCTGGTGGGCTCCTACGTGGGCTACCGGCTTGCCAAACAGGCAGTTGTGACCGGTTCTGCGGCCCAAAAACTGACGCTGCTGCTGGCCCCCATCGGCAACGAGCTGGCCGAAGTGCTGGTGCAGCCGGCCCCCAACAAGCCCGAAGAATTTCAAAAATTCAGCGAGCTGCTGGTGGGCAAAAGCACGTTTTCGGCCCAGTGCCGCATTGCCAACCCCGAGCAAGTGCGCGTGTTTTTCGACGACTCCACCGGCATTCTCACGGCCCGCACCAAAGAGTTTGTCGAAATTGAAAACCTGGCCCTGGGCTACCGCCTCAAATACTACGGCCTCTATTTCGCCCACGATGCCGAGGACAACTCCATCACCTACTACGGCGAGCCGGTGTTCAAGGAAATGACCCCGGCCGACGACGCGCAGCGGCAACAGTGGGCCGCCAACCGGGCCGCGGCCTACACCGGGTCGTTCATGCACTTTTTGCGGAGCGTATATGCCAATCGCGTGAAGCAGGAAAACTTTATGGCCCAGCAGATTGCGTTGCGGCCCAACCCCCGCTTCGGACGGGCCGACGAGCGCCGCCGCGCCCTGCTCGCCGCCCATCTCGACAACAAATTCAGCCCCGCCGAGCAGGATTCGCTCTCGCGCTGGGGCCGCCTCGCGCCGGTGCTGGCCGCCCTCAACCCCGCCGCCCGCCCCACCGACAGCCTGCGCCGGGTATCGGCCGATGGGCAGCATACGTACCTGCGTTTCCGGGGCGAGTTGCAAGTTGCCCACTTCGGCGAAGCGCCCGACCCGCGCTACGGCCGCCCAATGGCCGCCCTCGGCGTGGCCCGCCCGCCGTACCCGGCCCAGCGGCAAGTGTCGCGCCTGCATCTGACCGACGGGGAGGCTGAAATTCAGGCCGATGGCTCGCTGCTCGACCCGCTGGAGGTGTCGCTCGGCGAGTATTGGGGGTTCGAGAAGCTAGGGGAGTTTTTGCCGTTTGATTACCAGCCTTCGGCCAGGTAAGGAGCGCGTTGCACGGTGTACCACCAAGCTGTGCTGCCACCGGAGGGGTCTCGCGTTGAACGGTGACGTTCTTGGGCAACCTACGCGAGACCCCTCCGGTGGTAGCAAAGCTTGGTGGTACAGCCGTTCAACCACCCACAACCAGCTACCTGTGCGTTTCCTGCTACTCATTGCTCTGCTCATGTCCGGCTTCGGCCCCGCCCAGGCCCAGGCGACGCTTGCTGGCGTGGTGCGCGACTCCGTTACCCAGGCGCCGCTGGCGTTTGCCAGCGTTTTTCTGGCCAATACCAGCCGGGGCACCACCACCGATGCCGGGGGCCGCTACCAGCTCACGGGCATTGTGCCCGGCCAGTACGAGATGGGCGTGAGTTACGTGGGCTACAAGCCTTACCGTCAGGCGTTGCGGCTGCCTGCCGGCCCCACGCGCCTCGACCTGGCCGTGGCCCCGGCCGCCCAGCAGTTGGCCGAAGTAGTGGTGCGCCCCAACCCCAACCGGTCCGCCGATTTCGAACGGTTCAAGGAATTGTTTCTGGGCACCTCGACGCTGGCCCGCCAGTGCCGCCTCCGCAACCCCGACGA
>JANYFQ010000505.1 GCA_025362615.1 Hymenobacter sp.
CCCCCATGTGCGGCATCATTGGTTTTCACGGCCCCGAATCCGTTGCGACGGACATGGTTATCGGCCTCACGGCCTTGCAGCACCGGGGGCAGGATGCGGCGGGCATTGCCACGTTTGACGGCGAGGTGTTTCACCTGCACAAGGGGCAGGGGCTGGTGAACGACGTGTTTGGGCGCAAGCAGGTCAGGAAACTGGTTGGGCACACCGGCATTGGGCACGTGCGCTACACCACGCAGGGGGCCAACGAGAGCGACCTGGCCCAGCCCTTCACCACGAGCTACCCGTTTGGGCTGGCGATGGTGCATAACGGCAACGTCATCAATTTCCGGGACGTGGCCAAGCGCCTGCACGACCACTACCACGTGCTGCCCAAAACCACCAACGACCTCGAACTCATCATGTACACCTTCGCCTCGGAGCTGCGCGTGAAGGACCTCGACCACCTGAGCGTGGTCGATATTTTTGATGCCGTCGAGACGACGCAGGAGCTGGTGAAGGGCGCTTACGCCACCGTCACCGTCATTGCCGGGCACGGGCTGCTGGCCTTTACCGACCCGCTGGGCATCCGGCCGCTGGTGCTGGGGCGGCGCGACACGCCCGCCGGGCCGGTGTGGGCCTTTGCGTCGGAAAGCACCTGTTTTGATTACCTGGGCTTCGAGTTTGTGAAGAACGTGGGGCCGGGCCAGGCGGTGTTCATCGACAACAATTTTGAGGTTCACTACAAAAACCCCTACGCCCGGCCGCACAACTTCTGCGTGTTCGAGCACATCTATTTTGCCCGCGAAGACTCCGTGATTCACGGCCGCCTGGTGGCCCGCGAGCGGGTGCGCCTCGGCAAGCTGCTGGCCCGCAAGGTGGCCGATGCCGGCCTCGCGCCCGACATGGTGATTGACGTGCCCAGCAGCGGCTACTTCGCCGCCTCGGGCCTGGCCGAAGCCATGGGCGTGCCCTACCGCCGCGCCCTGGTCAAAAACAACCACCTCGGCCGCTCCTTCATTGTGCCCACCCAGCAGGGCCGCGAAGACGTGGTGAAGAAAAAGCTCAACCCCATCCGCGAGTTCGTGGCCGGCAAAAAGGTGGCCGTCGTGGACGACAGCATCGTGCGCGGCACCACCTCGCGGCGCATCGTGCGGCTGCTGCGCGAGGCCGGGGCCACCGAAGTGTACTTCATTTCCAGCGCCCCGCCCATCGTGTCGCCCTGCATCTACGGCATCGACATGGCCATGAGCACCGAGCTGATTGCCGCCAACAACACCGAAGCCGAAATCGCCCGCCACATCGAAGCCGACCGCGTGATTTACCAGGACCTAGCCGATTTGGAAGACCTATTTTCCGAAGAAAAAGGCCACGGCGGCGGCTGCTTCGCCTGCTTCTCGGGCAAGTATCCTACCGGCGACGTGACGCACTATTTGCAGCACATTCAGGAGGAGCGGCAGAGCCACCGGGGGCACAAGAAAAGCGACTCGGTGAGCGCCAAAGCGCCCGCGCCGACGGAGCACTAGCCCCACCCCCCGGCCCCCTCCCCTGCGGGGGAGGGGGTGCGTTCAACGCCTCCCAAACAATTAGTATCTCCCCAAACACCCCTCGCCAAATCGTCAGGCTCCCCCTCCCCCGCAGGGGAGGGGGCCGGGGGGTGGGGCCAACCCCATGAACGACCAAACCCCCAACCCCGGTTACGCCATCGAAGACGGCAACGCCGCCTCGCGCAACGCCTACGCCTGGGCCAAAAAAACCTTTGCCAACCGCGCCGGGCTGCCGGGCCAGGCCGCCCAAAACCTCGACGGCGGCTTCGCCAACGAAATCCGCTTCGGCAACGCCCGCCTCGGCATTTCGTCCGACGGCATCGGCACCAAAATCGAAGTGGCCGAGCGCCTCGACCGCTACGACACCCTGGGCTTCGACCTAGTGGCGATGACTGCCGACGACCTCGCCGTGGGCGGCTTCGTGCCCACCAATTTGTCGAATATCATCGACGTGAACCGCCTCGATTACGGCGTGGTGGACGAGCTGATGCGCGGCCTGCACGACGCCTGCAACTTCGCGGGCATGGCCATCACCGGGGGCGAAATTGCCGAGCTGGGCAACCGCATCGGCGGCCACCCCGGCGCCCGCATGAACTTCA
>JANYFQ010000573.1 GCA_025362615.1 Hymenobacter sp.
CGCTCAACATCTTCGCCGGCGAGGTAACCCGCGTGGCCCAGGAAGTGGGCACCGAAGGCAAGCTGGGCGGCCAGGCCGCCGTGCCCAACGTGGCCGGCACCTGAAGGACCTCACCGACAACGTAAACTACATGGCCTCCAACCTCACCACGCAGGTGCGGGGCATTGTGAAAGTGGTAACGGCCGTATCGAAAGGTGACCTTACCCAGAAGCTGACCCTCGAAGCCAAGGGCGAAGTGGCCGAGCTGGCCGACACCATCAACCGCATGGTAGATGACCTGAACCGCCTCGCCTCCGAAGTAAGCCGCGTGGCCAAGGTGGCCGGGGTCGAAGGCAAGCTGACCGAACGGGCGACGGTAGGCGGCGTGTCGGGCTCGTGGAAAGAGCTGGTGGATACGCTCAACGCGCTGCTCGAATCCATCGCCTCGCCGGTGCTGGAAGTAAGCCGCGTGGTGCGGGCCATCTCGGAAGGCGACTTGCAGCAGCAGGTGGAGGTTCAGACCACCGGCGACATCCTCGCCATGAGCAACGCCCTGAACCTGGCCGTGGAAAACCTCAACGCTTTGCTGGGCGAAATCAACGATTCGGCGCAGGTTGTGGGCACATCGTCGGAGGAAATGGCCGAAAAAGGGCAGGACATGAGCCGCGTGACCGTAGACGTGGCCCTGGCCATGCAACAAATGGCCGAAGGTGCTCAAAACCAAGCCCTCAAGACCGACCAGGCCTTCAAGCTGATTGAGGAAATCATGCAGGCCACCAAGGAAACCGCCAACAAGGCCGACGTGGTGAACAAATCGGCCATCCTAGGCGAGCAAACCTCGCAGCTGGGCCTGAAAACGGTGGCCGAAGTGGTGAAAAACATGGAGGAAATTTCCAGCGCCGCCGCTCAAACCACCCGCACCATTGAGGTATTGAGTACCCGTTCGCAGGAAATCAGTAAGTCGCTGAGCGTGATTACCGACATTGCTTCGCAAACCAACCTGCTGGCCCTCAACGCCGCCATTGAGGCGGCGCGGGCCGGCGAGGCGGGCCGGGGCTTTGCCGTGGTGGCCGAAGAAATCCGCAAGCTGGCCGAAGGTTCGCGCAAATCGGCTTCCGAAATTGCCACGCTCGTGGAAGACGTGCGGAAGGACACCGACTCGGCCGCCGCCGCTATTTCGGCGATGGAAGGCCGGGTGCTAAAGGGCAAAAACGCTACTTTCGAGGCCAGCTCGGCCTTTAAGCAGATTGCCACCAGCAACGGCGAAACCCTACGCACTTCCCGCGATATTCTGACCGCCACCGATGTGCAAAAAACGTCCATCGGCGACGTGGTGAAGTACGTGGAAGAAGTGGTGGCCATTGCCGAGCAAACCGCTACCGGCACCCAGCAAGTGGCCGGCACGGCCAAGCAACTCTCAGCTTCCATGCAGGAGCTGACAGCCAGCAGCCAGCGCCTCACCACCATCGCCGACGACTTGCAGCTCGGGCTTTCGGCCTTTCAACTGATTGAATTTGAGCAGTACGTGGAGCCGGAGCTACAGCCCCGCCGCATGGTGCGGAAAGCCCAGCCCGCGTCGGTTCAAACGGCTGGCCGCCACGGGCAGCGCCCGGCGGCTGCGGCACCGGCACCGGCGAAACCAGCCGCCCGGTCGGCGGCCGCGCCGCGCCCGGTACGGGCCAGTGCAGCAGCAAGCGCAACGGCTCCAAAGGCATTTGCCGATAATGGCAAAGATGGTTCGGCAGCCGCTGCGGCCCGCCCGTCGGCCCGCAAGCCAGCCCCCACAACCGCCAGGCAGTCAGACAAAAAAGCAGCAAAACGCTAACGGTTGTTTATTTATCATCAAGCCTCAGTAAACCGCAATGGCCGACACCAACGACCTTTTTGCCAAATCGGGCCGCGCCGCGCCAGCCGCGCCGGTGGCGATGGTGCAACTCATTGTGTTCAAACTCGGAGGCGAGGAATACGGCATCCGCATCGAGCAAGTGAAGGAAGTGACGGTGACCCCCGAAGTGGCGCGAATGCCCAAAACCCCGCCATTCATCAAAGGCATTGCCAACCTGCGGGGCGACATCATCGCCATCGTCGATTTGGAGGAGCGGTTTATGCTGGCCCCGGCCGGCCGGCCACTGCCCGAAAAAAGCTTCACGGTGGCCGTGGAAGCGGCCGATTTCGTGCTCGGGCTGGTGGTGCGCGAGGTACCGCGCCCGCTCACGCTGCCGCTGGCCCAGATAGAACCCGCCCCGGAGTTTGTGCAGGATGGCAGCCAGCGCGACAAGTACCTGGAAGGCATCGCAAAGCTGCCCGATGGCACGATAATCATCGTTTTGGACATGAACAAATTGCTCTTGCCCGCCGAGCTGCTGAAACTTTCGCAGGCTAAGGTAGCCTAACCCCCATTCGACCCGTATAACCCGACAGTGGAAACAACAAGCTTGTTTTCGTTTAATTAATTCTTTTTTTGTTTTGAAATTGATGCCCATGAATAAGCGCATTCTCATCGTTGACGACTCTTTTTATATGCGTACGATGCTAAAAAATATGCTCACCGATGCCGGCTACGAAGTGGTAGGCGAGGCCGCCAATGGGGTACAAGCCGTGGAAATGGCCGAGAGCACGAAGCCCGACCTCATCACCCTCGACGTTATTTTGCCCGACAACACGGGGCTGGATGTGCTGAAGAGCCTGCGCGAGAAGGTGCCGGGTTCCAAAGTCGTCATGTGCAGCGCCGTTGGGCAGGAAGTTATTGTGACCGAGGCGATTGACAACGGTGCCCTGGCGTACATCATCAAGCCTTTTTCGGAAGAAAAGGTGTTGGAAATCGTCAATTCGGCCCTGCAAGGGTAGGTGGCAGTGCGCGGCAGGTGGCGAACACAACGGATTGAACACGCACCGGCTTTGGCACCGCTGCAATACGTAGGCCACGGCTGGCGGGAAAGGGGCAACTATGCCCCGGCCCCGGCCAAACGCGGCCGGCCTGGGCAGCCCCCGCACCCGTCGCTATGAAGTCGCGCGAAGACGAATACCGCGAAATGTTCATGGACGAAGCTCTGGAGAGCTACGATGCCATGAGCCGCCATTTGAGCGAGCTGGAGCGTACGCCCAACAATACGCCGGTGCTCAACGAGTTGTTTCGGTTGATGCACAACCTGAAGTCGAGCGCCCGGGCCATGGGGCACGACACGATTGGCGAGGTAGCGCATCAATTGGAAAGTCTGTTTGGGCTGGTGCGCGACGGCGAGCGGCAATTTGCCAGCTCGTTGTCGGCGGTGGTTTTCAGTGGTTTGGATACCCTCGGCACCATGATTCGGGCCGTGGGAACCAACGCCGCGCTGCCCGACGCAGGCAGCCTGCTCTACAACCTGGAGCGCGTTATCGGGGGCGAAGAGATTGAATTGATTGCGGAATCGGAGACGGAAGAAGAAGTGGGCAAAAAGCTCGAACTCTCTGACCTGGTGTACATTCCGGTACGAAAGCTGGATAAGCTGTTGAACCTCGTGGGCGAGTTGGTGATTGACCGCGACCGCATCCTCACCCTGGCCGAAGAGCTGGATTCGCCGGCTTTGCGGGCCACTGCCCGCCACCTGTTCCGCATTTCCGACGATTTGCAATACTCGGTGATGGATGCCCGCTTGGTGGGTGTGGGAACGCTGCTCAACAAATTTCCCCGCGTGGTGCGCGACGTGGCCGCTGCCGAAGGCAAGGAGGTAGAGTTGAACATGAGCGGGCAGGACACCCAGATTGACCGTAATGTGCTGCAAGTCATCACCGATGCGCTTTTGCATTTGGTGCGTAACGCCGTCAGCCACGGCCTTTGCACCCCCGCCGACCGCGTGGCAACCGGCAAAAACCCGGTGGGAAAACTTTATCTGTCGGCCCTGACCGAGCGCGAAGATGTACTGATTGAAGTGCGCGACGACGGCCGGGGCATCAACACCGAGGCCGTGCGCCGCAAGGCCGTGGAGCGCGGCCTGACCACCGCCGCCGCCGCCGCTGGCCTGAGCGACCAGGCCGTGTGGGCTTTTTTATTCGAGCCGGGTTTTTCGACCGCTGCCCAGGTTACCGACATCTCGGGCCGGGGCGTGGGGCTGGACGTGGTGAAGCGGGCGCTCGATTCGTTGGGCGGGCAGTTGCGGGTAGCCTCGGTGCTGGGCGCGGGCACCACGTTCACGCTGGTGCTGCCCACGTCCATCGCCGTAAAGGGCGCGTTGCTGGTGGAGTTGGCGGGCCGGGCTTACGCGGTGGCCCTGATGCACACCGATACTGTACTGGCCTTGCAGCCGGCCCAGTTTACGGTAGTGGGCGGGCTGTTCGTGGCGCACGTACAGGGCCAGGCGGTGCCGGTGGTGCCGCTCGCCCAACTACTGCTGGAAGAAGGCAATGAGCCGCTGCCGCTGGCCGTCAAAGAAAACCTGCAAGGCACTCAGCACGTGCTGGTTGTTAGTTACAACAACCGACGTTTAGGGCTGCTGGTAGACAAATTCCTGCGGCAACAAAACATCGTTGTCAAGCCCCTGAGTAAGCCCCTCGACTACATTGACCTCTTTGGCGGCGTGACGCTGCTCGGCTCGGGCCAGGTGTGCTTGGTGCTGGATGTGCCGGCCCTGACCCGCCTCTTTTTGGCCCGCCGGCCCTGACTTTTCTTCGTCCTTTCCTATCTGGCGTACTGCGCCCTCTCCCACCCCCTCTGATTTAGCCCCGCTTTCGCTATGAATGTGTACATGACCGACCTCGAACGCGACATCATCCGCGAAATTCTGAACATTGGCCTGGCCAGAGCCGCCGATTCGTTCGCTATCATCGCCAAGGAGCGGGTGCTGCTCGAAGTGCCGTCGCTGGACTTGCTCATGGGCGAGGACATATTGGTGAAAGTGGCGGAGTATCAACGGAATCATGTGCCCATTCAATCCGACATTCGCGGCGATTTCAACGGCACGACGCTCATGTTTTTTTCGGGCCAGCACGTGCAGCGCCTCTCCAAGGTGTGCCTGCGAATAACGGTGCCCGACTCGAACGACGTAGATGAATTGCAAGAGTCGTTGCTGCTCGAAATCAGTAATATCATCACCGGGGCGCTGGTTACGCAGTTGGCCAACATTCTGAAAGCCAAGATATACGGTGCGCCGCCCAAACGCCCCAGCCAACACCTGCCCATTGTGCTGGACAGCTTGTTGCCCAACAAGGAGTTGCAGCCGCTAATATTCTCGGTCATCACCCAGTTTCTCGACAAAGACAATTCGGTAGAACTGCCGTTGATGTTGTTTTTTGACCGGGAAACCTTCGAGAAAATCTTGCAGATTATCCGCAGCTACGACTTTCTGGGCAGCCACATGGCCTCCTGATTGGCGGATTTGACACTTGACATTCAATATTTAGCATTCAATATTCAACAAAAATGCCTGCCTCTTCTGCCAAAAGCTTCGCCCAAAAGCTCGAAACCTTCGACCCCAATGCGCCCGGCGATGCAGCGGCCAACTTGTTCGGGTTGCCCTTCACGCCCGACGAGGCGCAGGTGGTGGTGATACCCGTGCCCTGGGAAGTGACGGTGAGCTACCGCGCGGGCACCGCGCTTGGTCCGGCCGCCATTCACGAAGCGTCGTTGCAGGTCGATTTGTTCGACCCCGACATTCCCGATGCCTGGAAACTCGGCGTGGCCATGGAGGCAGAGGACGCAACCATTGCCGCCGCCAGCCACCGCCTGCGCCCGCTGGCGGCCGACTACATTGGTTGGCTCGAAGCGGGCAGCCCGGCTGCGGGCAAGGCCGCGCACGGGGCCGTGCCCGCCCTGGTAAACGCCGAAGGCGACAAGCTAATTACCTGGCTCAAAGCCAAAACCGGCGCCTTGCTCGACGCGGGCAAAGCCGTGGCCGTGCTGGGCGGCGACCACAGTACGCCGCTGGGCCTGATGCAGGCCCTGGCCGAGCGGCACGAAGAATTTGGCATTTTGCAAATCGATGCCCACTGCGACTTGCGCCCCGCTTACGAGGGGTTCCAGTACTCGCACGCCAGCATCATGCACAACGCCCTGCAACTGCCGCAGGTGACCCGCCTCATCCAGGTCGGCATCCGCGACTATTGCCAGCAGGAGGCCGACTTTATCGAGCAGTCGCACGGCCGCGTGGCCTTGTTTGGGCAGCGTTTTTTGAGCGAGGAGAAATTTGTTAAGAAGTCGTGGAAGAAGGTGTGCGGCAAAATCATTGCCCAATTGCCCGATAAAGTGTACATCAGCTTCGACATTGACGGGCTGGACCCCAAACTCTGCCCCGGCACCGGTACGCCCGTACCCGGCGGGTTGGAATTTGAGGAAGCCACCTACCTCATCCGGTCGCTGGTGCGGGCGGGCAAAACCATCATCGGCCTCGACCTCAACGAG
>JANYFQ010000576.1 GCA_025362615.1 Hymenobacter sp.
GCCCGCCGCCGGCTTCATCACCGAAGAAGGCACGGCCGGGGCCGAAACCCGCGCCGAATACACCTGGGTAATCGACCCGCTCGACGGCACCACCAACTTCGTCCACGGCCTGCCCTGCTACGCCATCAGCGTGGCGCTGCTGCACACCACCCACGGGCTGGTGGCGGGCGTGGTCCACGAGGTGAACCGCGACGAGAGCTTCCGGGCCGCGTTGGGCCACGGTGCGTTTTGCAACGACCAGCCGATGCGCGTCAGCGACGTGCCCCAACTCGGCAGTGCCCTCATCGCCACGGGCTTTCCGTACAGCCACTTCGGGCGGCTCGACGATTACCTCAAAATTCTGGGGGCCTTTATGGAGCGCAGCCACGGGGTGCGCCGCCTGGGCTCGGCGGCCGTCGATTTGGCCTACGTGGCGGCGGGGCGCTGCGAGGGCTTTTTTGAGTTCAACCTCAACAGCTACGACGTAGCGGCGGGCATCTTGCTGGTGCAGGAAGCCGGCGGCCACGTCACGCAGTTTTTAGTGGATGGCGAGCCGGTGTTTGGCCGCGAAGTGGTGGCCAGCAACGGGCACATTCACGCCGAAATGCAAGCCGTCATCGGCGAGTTTTGGGGGTAGCGTGGGTTTTCAACCCGCGCGTGGGAGCCAGCGCCCGGCAGCGCTGAAATTCGAAACGGCCCGGTTGTCCTCGTCCACTCGCGGGTTAAAAACCCGCGCTACCCCAAACCAAACCGCCGCGTCCGGCGTTGCTCCCCGACCATGCTCCAAACCGCCCTTGTTTGCCTGCTGACTGCCGCTGCCGCCGCTTTTTTGCTGCGGCGGCTGTGGCGCACATTTGCCGCCCCGGCCAGTACGGGCTGCGCCAGAGGCTGCGGCGGGGCCTGCGGTGCGGGGCTGGATGTAGATGCCTTGGCCCGCACCATTGAGGCGCGGCAGCAAGCTACCCAGGCGGGGACCAGGAGATGAGGGCGGCAACGCCGGGGGCCGGGGGCCGTATCAGCTTTTGCGGCAATTCAACCGGCCCTGTGCGCGGGTTGAAAACCCGCGCTACCACTTAAAAAGCCCCCTTCGCCATGCAAGACAAAGAAGAAGAACGCACCCTGTTGAGCGTTGAAAAACACCTCAACGAACTCGGCTACACGCAGGACTTTACCGTCGCCGATGGTCGCTTGCACACCCTCAGCACGGCCTCGCCCAAGAGCTACGCACCCGACGAAATCACCATCACCGACTTCTACCGCTTCGAAGGCGAAAGCAACCCCGACGACACGTCCATCCTCTACGCCATCGAGGCCAGCGACGGCGTGAAAGGCACCATCTCGTCGGCCTACGGCGTGTACGCCGACACCGATATTGACGATTTTCTGAAGCACGTCGAAGACTTGGGCAAGAACCTGGTAAAAGACAAAAAGTAGGGTTGGCCGGCGCGGGTTTGAGCACCGCCTGAACCCGCGCCTGCAACGGCTGGTTGCAGGGCGTAAATTTGCCGTAAATGCCCCCCGCTTCGCCCCGCATCCTGCTCATCACGCCGCCGCTCACGCAGCTCAACACGCCTTACCCGGCCACGGCCTACATCAAGGGCTTTTTGGGCGGGCGCGGCTACGACGTGACGCAGGCCGATTTGGGTTTGCAGCTCGTGCTGCGGCTGTTTTCGGAGGCCGGTTTGCGGCGGGTGTTCGATGAGATTGAGGCCGGCAACTTCGCCTTGAGCGACAACGCCCAACGGATGCTGCGCCTGCGCCGCCGCTACGAAAGCACCGTCGTGCCCGTCGTCCGCTTCCTCCAAAACAAGGACCTGACCCTGGCACCGCGCATCTGCCACGGCCGCTTTTTGCCCGAAGCCAGCCGCTTCGACAACGTGGCCGACCTCGAAACGGCCTTCGGCACGATGGGCCTTACCGACCAGGCCCGCCACCTGGCCACGCTGTATCTGGAGGACCTGGCCGACCTCATCAAGGAAACCGTGGGGCCGCAGTTCGGCTTTTCGCGCTACGCCGAGAAGCTGGCGCTCTCGGCTACGTCCTTCGATGCGCTGCACGCGGCCCTGCTGGCCCCGCCCAACCTGCCCGACCAGCTTTTGCTGGAAGAACTCGACGTGCTGCTGGCGCGAACGCAGCCCGACATTGTGGGCTTCACCGTACCGTTTCCGGGCAATTTGTACGGGGCGCTACGGCTGGCCCAGCGCATCAAAGAAACCCAGCCCAACGTGCTGACCATCATGGGCGGCGGATACCCCAACACCGAGCTGCGGGAGATTTCGGAGCCGCGCTTTTTTGATTTCATCGATTACCTGACGCTCGACGACGGCGAAGGGCCGTGGCTGCGAATTTTGGAG
>JANYFQ010000350.1 GCA_025362615.1 Hymenobacter sp.
TGTTGGGTATTCGGTGTTGGGTATTCGGTGTTGGGTATTCGGTGTTGGGTATTGGGTTTTAGGCTCAACACCGAATACCTAAAACCAAACACCCAACACCTAGAACCAAACACCTAAAACCCAACACCCAGAAACCAAACCGCCAAGGAATTCGAGCCGTAACGGCGTTGGCTGCGGGTTTACTTCTTGGCCGTTTGCCGCTTCCACACGTCGGTGCGGCCGAAGAGCGACACGCCGATGAAGCCGCGCACCTCCAGGGTGTTGGCGTCGGTGAGGGTCATCTCGCAACTGTAGTCGCTGCCGTTTTTGGGGTCGTAGATTTTGCCTTCTTCCCACTTGTTCTCGCCGTCGAACTTGAAGTCGCGCATATTGGTGAGGCCCTTCAGGGGCACGGTGCGCTTGGTTTCGTCGGGGTTGTTGATGTCGGTGCGGGGCTTGCCTTCGGGGGTGTTGGGCACTTTGAGCCACACCAGGCGGCCGTAGTACTTGTCGGCTTTCTTGAAGATTTGAATCATGCCGGTGCCTTCGCCATTTTTCCACACGCCGAGCACGGCATCGGGGTTGGCAGCGGCACGGGCGGGCGCAGCGGCCAGCAGCAGGCCCACAACAAGGAAAAGCAGGCCGAAGCCAAAGAACTGTTTTTTCATGGGACAGAGGGGTAAGATGAAGTGTTGATGAAGTGCAAATGTAGGCAGTGAGAGTAATACTTTCAAAGCGCCGCCGTTTTTGGTAGGCATTCGGTTAGCAAGCCGGGCCGTGCGGCGGGGCACAGCGGGGGCAAAAAGCCCGCAGCAGCAGCGGGGCAGCGGTTTCGGCGGGCACCAGGATACACACCGGAGCCGGACGGGCACTCGTCCGTGCCACCAGGCACCCGACGGGGCGCGGGACGGGCACTCGTCCGTGCCACCAGGCACCCGACGCACCGTCGGATGGGCACTCGTTCGTTCGACCGGGCACCCGGAGGTAGTCGGGACGGGCACTCGTTCGTTCGACCAGGCACCCGACGCACTGTCGGATGGGCTACTCGTTCGTTCGACCGGGCAGCCGATGGCCCGCGCAATTATTTTTCAACTCAGCGTGTGCAATTGTCCGGTGCGGCGGCATCAGGGAGGGCAGATACCAACCCCCAACCCCCATCCCATGAAAAGCTTGTTGTTGCTTGCGCTGCTAGGCGCTTCGGCCGGTGCCTCGGCCCAGAAAATTTTGCGGGCCGCCCCGGCCCCGGCCGCCGTTACGGCGGCCACCACCGTCACCGGCCGCGTCACGGACGGCCGCACCAACGAGGGCTTGTCCGGCGTGGCGGTGCGCCTCAAGGGCGGCACCCTGGCCACGGCCACCAACGCCGAGGGCCACTACACGCTGCGCCTGCCCGACGCGGCCCGCGCCGTGCTCGTGTTCTCGTCCGTCGGGTACGTCAGCACCGAGCGGGCCGTGGGCGGCCTGCGGGTGCTGGATGTGCGCCTGGCTGTTGACCGCAAACAGCTCAACGAAGTAACGGTGACGGGCCTGGGCGTATCCCGGCCCGCCAGCCGCCCCACCAGCCGCCCCGTGCGCCCCGTGCGCCCCGTGCGCCCCGTGCGCCCGCCTGCGCCGCTGGCGCTGCCCGCGCCGCCGGTGTGCGGCGTGGCACCCGGCCGCCGCACCCGCGCCGACAAAGCCCTCAAAAGGGCCGCGCCCGTCCACGGCGGCTTGCTGCGCGAAGAAATGGCGGACGGGTATTCGTCCAATTCCGAAGCCGACGACTGGGGTGCCCCCGTGCCCCCGGCCACGCTCAATTACCCCGCCCGGCCCGAAGCCGGGGCCGGCGACACCTACGCCCACACCACCGAAAACGCCTTTTTTGCCGCCGCCACCACGCCCCTCAGCACGTTTGGGCTCGACGTGGACGCGGCCAGCTACGCCAACGTGCGGCGCTTTCTCAACGAAGGCCAACTCCCGCCGCGCGACGCCGTGCGGGTCGAGGAAATGTTGAATTATTTTACCTACACCTACCCCGCGCCCGCCGCCACCAGCCCCGACCCCGTGCGCATCAGCACCGAGCTGGCCGCCTGCCCCTGGCACGCCGGCCACCAGCTGGCCCGCATCGGCGTGCAGGCCCGGCGCATCGAAACCGCCAAGCTGCCGCCCGCCAACCTCGTGTTTCTGGTGGACGTGTCGGGCTCGATGATGGGGCCCGACCGGCTGCCCCTGGTGCAGGCCGGCCTGAAACTGCTCGTGAAGCAGCTGCGGCCCCAGGACCGGGTGGCCCTGGTGGCCTACGCCGGGGCCGCTGGCCTGGTGCTGTCGCCCACGCCCGGCAGTCAGCCCCAGGTCATCCTCGATGCCATTGACCGCTTGCAGGCCGGCGGCTCCACGGCCGGCGGCGCGGGGCTGCGGCTGGCCTACTCCACGGCCAAGCAGAACTTTAACAAGGAAGGCAACAACCGCGTGATTCTGGCTTCGGACGGGGACTTCAACGTGGGCGAAAGCAGCGAGGAGGCCACGGAAAAGCTGATTGTGGACCAGCGCGAGAGCGGCGTGTTCCT
>JANYFQ010000599.1 GCA_025362615.1 Hymenobacter sp.
CCAGCGTGATAATAAGCGTCAGCACGGCCAGCGTGAACGTGACGGCGATGTTACCCGTCAGGTTGGCCGCGCCGGGCATGAGGCCCAGCAAGTTGTTGAACCAGATAAAGAAGAACACCGTGAGCAGGTAGGGCATATACCGCTCGTATTTCGGGCCGATGGATTTCTTGGCCACTTCGTCGCGGATGAAGACGATAATCGGCTCGAAAAACGACTGGATGCCGCTCGGGGCGCGGCCTTGGTTTTTGCGGTAGCCCCGCGCCACGGCCGTAAATACCAGCAGCAGCAACGCACTGCTAAGCAACAGTGAAGCAATGTTTTTGGTGATGCTGAAGTCGTACACCTTACTGCCATCGGCAGCTACCAGCTTTTCGTGTTCGAGCTTGAGACCGTCGTATTCAGGGCCGTGTTCTTGCCCGTGGGCGGGGGCCAGCTTTTCGGAGGAAAACACCGCAACGCCCTTGCCGGGGCGGTAGGCGATGATGGGCAGGTAGGAGGTAAAATGGCTGTTATCGGTCGAGAACCAGTGCCACTCGTGCGAGTCGCCGATGTGGTGCAAAATCATTTCGCCGGGGCTGAACGCCTCGGCCTTGTGGGGCGCTTCGGCGGGTTCGTTGGCGAAAACGGGTAACGTAAGCAGGCAGAAAAGAACCGATAGTAAACGCTTCATCCAATGTTAATTAAACCCGAAAAGACCCAGTAACATTCTATTTTTCTGTTACTTGTTTTTCTGAAAACGGCCGCAAGTTACTCAAAACCGCCCATATCTCAAACGCGGCGCAAGCAAAGTACCCCACGAAGAAGGCCCCCAGGAAGGCCCAGATGCCGGTTCCTTCGCGGGCACCGCCCCGAAAAAAGTACACCAGCACAAAGCCCAGCGACAGCAACAGCCGCAGCACCATCCCGCCCAGGTAGGCTACCTGAAAATTGCTTTTGTCGCGCCCCACCGCCACCGCCGTAATCCAATAGGTAAGCAGCGTCAGGCCCAAAAAATACCCGAATACCCACGGGCTGAGCGGATGCACAACGGCAGTGCCTAACCCGCGTTGCAGGCCGAAAATAACAACGAAGCCAGCCAGCGCAAACGCAGCAAATTGAGTTAGAAAACGCATGGAATCAGCTTTCCTGGGTCAGGCTGCGGATGACTTGGTAGAGGGCGGCCAGCACCCCGAACAGCATCAGGCCGATGGTAAACCAGGGGTTTTTGGTGGCGAAGTGCCCGTCGAGCCACACGCCCAGCCAGGCGCAGCCGCCGATGGTGGCCAGCATCTGGAAGGCAATGCCGGAATATTTGGCGAAGGCACGGAGCCGGGTGGGTTCGTCGGGGCCGGGCGGCGGCGCGGGCAAGTCGGGCATGGCACAAAGGTAGCGGGCCGGGTGCCGGGCCGTACTTTTACTTGCCGATACCAAGCGGCGGGAATTGGCGTTTCTTGTTTCTCGTTGCCAACCAACGGCCAACAAGAAACAAGAAACAAGAAACTACCTATCCCGCGCCGTGCGTTGCGGGCCAACCGACTGACTTTAGCAAGCTATGCCTTTGGCGCTGACACACTCCCTGCGAACCTTATTGCTGCCCCTGGCCGGGGCCGGACTGCTGGCCGCTGGCCTGCTGACCGGTTGCGCCTCCGACAAAAACCTGGTGCTGCACACACTCAACAACGTGGCGGCGCGCGACAACGCGTTTTTCATCGCCCGCACCAAGCTTCAAGAGACCGAAACGAAGCTTTACGCGGCGCGGGTCAATAATTACAATGAAGTGCTGCCGCTGTTCCCGACCCTCGACTCGGCGGCGGTGAAGGCTAACCGGACGGAGCTGAACGACATCATAAAGAAGGCTTCGATGCCGATTCAGCACCGGCCGGGGTCGGACTGGACGGACGATGCGTACTTGCTCGTGGGCTGGTCGCGGTACTACCAAATGCAATTTGAGGATGCGGCGCTGACCTTTAAGTACGTCAATACCACGAGCAAAGACCCCAACGCCCGACACGAAGCCCTGGTGGGGCTGATGCGGAGCTTTGTGGCCGTGAAGGATTTTGACAACGCCCTGGCCGTATCGAACTTGCTTGATAAGGAAACCGGCCTGCCGCGCAACGCCCGCGAGCTGTTTCTGACCCGTGCCGATTATTTCATCAAAACCGAGCAGCCGGCGCTGGCCATCCCGCAGCTCGAACGCGCCATCCCGCTGATTGCGCTTAAAGACGAACGCTCGCGCACCCGCTACGTGCTGGCTCAGCTTTACCAGGACGCGGGCGAAGATAAAAAAGCCTACGAGCAGCTCAACCAGATTCTGGCTCGCAATCCGCCGTATGAGCTGGACTTTTTTGCCAAGCTGATGCTGGGGCAAGTGTCGGAGCTGGGGGCGCAGGACCGGGCGCGGCTCGACAAATACTTTGCGCAACTGCTGCAAGACCCGAAGAATAAGGAGTACCGCGACAAGATTTACTACGAGATGGCGCGGCTCGAGTACCGGCAGCAGCACTACGGGCCGGCGTTGGCGCTGCTGACCAAATCCATCAGAGCCTCGACTACCAACCAAACGCAGAAAAGCTACACCTACCTGCTGGCGGGGCGCATCAACTACGAAAACCTCCAGAAATACCGCCCCGCTGCCGCTTACTACGACAGCACGGTACAGGCCATGAGCAAGGAGGCCAAAAACTACGCGGCCGTGAAGGAGCGGGCCGAAATCCTGAAAGAATTTGCCAAGCAGTACACCATCATCGAAACCCAGGACAGCCTGCAAGCGCTGGCCCGGCTCGATAAGGACGTGTTGAGCAAACGGTTGGATGAGTACGCCATAGCCGAAATAGCCGCCAAAGCCAAGGCCGCCGCCGCCAAAGCTGCCGCCGATAAAATACAGGTCAAAAATGCCGAGTTTGCGGCCCGGCAGGAGGCCGGCGGCAATATGCGCCCGCAGGGTTTGCCCGGCGGCGCGGGCAGCCCCGGCGGCGCGGGCAGCCCCGGCGGCGGCTTTGCCGACCCGCTGGCCTTCGACCCCACCGCCGCCGGGGGCGGCGCAAAATGGTATTTCGACAACCCCATTACGCTGGGCACGGCCCGTACGGATTTCCGGCGCAAGTGGGGCGACCGCCGCTTGGTGGACAACTGGCGCACGGTGGCCCAGAGCAGCAACTCGCTCAGCGCCGGGCCTAACGGCGACGCTACGCTGCCCGGCCAGGCTGACCCCGGCGAACGCACCCTCCAGAGCAAAAATGCGCTGACCGCCGATTCCGTCGCAAAAGCCAAAGCCGCCGACTCCGCCGCCGAGCAGCGGGCAGTGGTCGAAACTTACCGTAAGACCCTGCCCCTTACCCCCGACCTGCTGGCAGCCTCCGACGCGCTCATTGAAGATGCCTATTACAAGCTAGGCAGCATCTACAAGGAGCAGCTTAAAGAGTTGGACAAAGGCATTGCCACCTGGCAGAAGCAAACCACGCGCTACGCCCAGGGCAAACACGCGCCCGAAGCTTACTACCTGCTGTACCTGCACTACAAAAACCTGCCCGATGCCGCCAAACAGGCCGGATACGCCGCCGCGCTGCAACGCTATTTCCCCAACTCGGTGTATGCCAAACTCATCGCCGACCCGCTCTACCGCGAACACGAGTTGGCGTTGCACAAAGCCGTGGCGGCCAAAGTAGATGCGGCCTTTTTGCTCTACAAAGAGCAGGAGTTTCGCAAAGCGACGGCGGCACTGGCAGAGGTGGAAGCGGCCTATCCTAAAAACGACCTCACCGACCGCATTGCGTACTTGAAAACGCTGTTGGTGGTGCGGACCCAGCCGCCGCTCACGGCCAAGGCTTCGGTGGAGCAGTTTTACAAAGACTTTCCAACCAGTCCGTTGGCACCGCTGGCGCAGGAGCTGGCCAAAAGCTACGCCAAGCAAGGCCGGGGCGAGATGGCCGGGGCTTTGGCCTCGACGGAGAAGCCGCGCATCTCGGTTTTCCGCCCCGGCGAAGTGGACAACCGGATGCGGATTTTGTACACCGAAAAAGACTTTCCAGCCCCGATAGCTCCGCCTCCGGCCCCCGCGCCGGAAGAAGAAGCAAGGAAAATGCCCCAAAAGCCGGCCGAACTCGCGCCCGGTGGCTCGGCCGGCCCAGCGCCCAGCGGGATGCCCATGCCCGCCCCCGAAGCCCCGGAAATGCTGAAAGGCGATATGCCCCCCGAAGCCAATCAGCTCAAGCGCAAGGGCACAGTGGTTGAAGCAGCTCAGTTGTCTGCGCTCGCGCCACCGGCCGCCTCGGCGGCGGTTGCCGCTGCCGATGTGGCCGGCGCAGTGGGCGCTGTTGCGCCTGGCGCGGCACCGGGTGCGGCGGCACCTGCCGGGGCAACCGGAGCAGGCGCGGCGGGCACAACCGGCACCGCTGCTTCAGCCCCTGTCCCACCCGCCGCCGGCTCGGCCGTAGTGCCACGCGGTGTCCGGCCAGGCTACCGCGTACCCGCCAAACGCGGCGCGGTGGGGCCTAAAAAAACTGCGGCCGCCAACGCAGCGGGTCGCCCGGCTGGGGCGGCGGCAACGCCAGGTGCCCCGACTGCCCCAGCCGCTGCCAGTGCCTCGGGTGCTGCGCCCGCCGCTGGCTCGGCTGCGCCTAGTACTCCGACGGGCAACGCGGCGGCCACAACCACTGCGCCGGCCGTGGCCTACGCGGTACAACTTGCCGCGCCCCATGCCGTGGTGCTGGTATTCGGCAAGGCGCAGCCGGCTGCGCCCGACCTCGCGGCCCAGCTCACGGCCTACAACGGCCGCTTCTTTCGGGCCAATGGCTTGCAGGTGCTGCCGCAGCCGCTTGACTCGACCCATGCGCTGCTCGTGGTGCAGCCGCTGGCCAGCGCGGCCGTGGCCAAAAGCTACGCCAGCAAATTGCGGGGGCCACAGTCGCCGTTGGCTCGGTTGCGCGGGGCTGGTTATCAGGCGCTCGTGATTAGCGCGGCCAACCTGGTGCTGTTGCAGGGGTCGAAGGACGTGGCGGGGTATCAGGCGTTTTTTCAGCGGAGCTACAAGTAAGGCTTACACCGGGTTACGGTCCCGTTTCGGCCACGCACCCGGCCGGGCGTAATTTTGCGCTTCACTTGCGCGTAACTCATGGCTAATTATTCGGCGACGGCCGCAACGAAGGGGCGGGGCAACCGGCCCGCGCCCCGCACGGGGCGCTTTGCGGCTTTTACCCGCACCTTGTGGGGCTTGTTTTGGGGCGGCTTGCTGGGTGGGGCGCTTTACGTGCTGGCCGTGAGCGTCAATTTCCTGAACTTGTTCGGGCAGATGCCCAACCTCAAAACCCTCGAAAACCCGCGCTCCGAACTGGCTTCGGAAATCTATTCGGCCGACGGCGTTTTGCTGGGCAAGTACTTCCGCGAAAACCGCACCCCGGCCGACTACAACGACCTGCCCCAGAACCTGGTAGATGCCCTGATTTCGACCGAAGACGTGCGCTTCGCCGAGCATTCGGGCATCGACCTTAAAAGCCTGTTTCGGGCGGCGGCGGGCATCGTGACGGGCAGCCGGGGCGGGGGCGGCTCCACGCTTTCGCAGCAAGTGGCCAAGGTGCTGTTCAAAACCCGGCCCGGCGAAGAAAGCGCCCTCAACGACGGCCTGCTCAACGGCGAAGGCAAGCTGGGGATGCTGATTGTCAAAACTAAAGAGTGGATTTTGGCCGTGCGGCTGGAGCGCAACTACACCAAGCGCGAAATCATGCGGATGTACCTCAACACCGTCGATTATGGCTCCAACGCCTACGGCGTGAACGTGGCTGCCAAGACCTTTTTCAACAAAAAACCCAAAGCCCTCACCACCCCCGAGGCCGCCACGCTCGTCGGCATCGTGAACGCGCCCAGCCGTTTCAGCCCCAAAGTTCACCCCGACCGCTCGCGCCGCCGCCGCAACTGGGTGCTGCGCCAGATGCAGAAATCGGGCTACCTCACGGCCGCCCAACTGGTGCAGGACACGGCCAGCGCCATCGTGCTGCATTATTCCGTCGAAAACCCCAGCAAGGGGCTGGCCCCGTATTTCCGGGCCGAAGTCGTGAAGTCGCTGGTAGCCTGGGCCAAAGAAACCAACCACGACCTCTACGCCGACGGCCTCAAAATCTACACCACCATCGACTCGCGGATGCAGGCCCACGCCGAAAAGGCGGTGGCCGAGCACCTGGCGTTGCAACAAAAGTGGTTTTCGGCCCACTGGAAGGGCCAACTCCCCTGGCGCGACGAAAACGGCAAGGTCATTCCCGACTTCCTCAACAACGCCATGCGCCGCACCCAGCGCTACAAGTCGCTGATGAACCAGCACGAGGGCAACCGCGATTCGGTGAATTACTACCTGAAAAAGAAGTACCTGATGTCGGTATTTTCGTGGCAGGGCGAGAAGGAAATGATGATGTCGCCGCTCGACTCGCTGGCTTACTACAAGCGGTATTTGCAGGCGGGTTTTCTGGCCGTCAATCCCCTCAATGGGCAGGTAAAAGCCTGGGTGGGTGGCGCTAACTTCAAGTATTTTAAGTTCGACCACGTACGCCAGGGCAAGCGGCAGCCCGGCTCTACGTTCAAGCCTATTGTGTACGCGGCGGCCATCGACCAGGGCTTTTCGCCCTGCTACCCGCGCCCCGACGTGGCCACCACCTTCCCCGCCGTGGCCGGCCGGGCACCCTACACGCCCCAGAATTTCGACGGCGGCTTCTCGGGCCGCACCTTCACGCTGCGTCAGGCCCTGGCCCGCTCCATGAACTCCATCACGGCCTGGCTCGTGATGAAGCTGACCCCCGAAACCGTCGTCGGCTACGCCAAACGCCTGGGCATCAGCTCGCCCGTCGATGCCGTGCCGTCCGTGGGTTTTGGCTCTTCCGATTGCAGCATTTTCGAGCTATGCGGCGTGTACAGCACCTTCGTGAACAAAGGCATCTGGACGGCCCCGGTGATGGTGACGCGCATCGAGGACAAAAACGGCAACGTGCTGCGCGAATTCGTGCCCCAAACCAAGGAAGTTCTCAACGAAGAAACGGCCTACATCATGACCAATATGCTGCAAGCCAGCACCACCGAGCCGGGCGGCACGAGCACCATTTTGCACACCGGCTTCAACTTTCCGTACGCCATCGGGGCCAAAACCGGCACCACGTCCAACTACTCCGATGCCTGGTTTATGGGCATCACCCCCGATTTGGTGTGCGGAATGTGGATTGGCGGCGAAGACCGCAGCATCCACTTCCGCAACGGCGGCTACGGCCAGGGGGCCCGCCTCGCGCTGCCGCTCTACGGCATCTTCATGAAGAAGGTCTATGCCGACAAGTCCCTGAGCATCAACCGAGGCGCGTTTCCGCCGCCCGCCAAACCGTTGAGCGTCGAACTCGATTGCAGCCGCTACAGCGGCGAGATGCGTAACGACACCATCCCTGACAGCCAGAAGCTGGCCACGCCCCTGGACCCCGGCGAGGCCAACGACCCAAACTCCATCTAATCACTGATTTTAAGACTGATTTAAGGTGATTACACTGAATTTTTAGTTTGTGCCAGTTCAGCGAAATCATTTTGGTAGTGCCCAATTTATCAGGATGGTGAGGTCTAACGAGTGCTTGCAATCAACAACTTGAAAATAATTCATCCTTACAAATTGGGCACTACCATCATTTTAAATCAGTCTTAAAATCAGTCTTAAAATCAGTGATTATTGTGGCTGCTTCCCCTATCCTCCAAGCCCAAATCTCCGCCCTGCCCCACAAGCCCGGCGTGTACAAGTACTTTGACGACGAGGGCATTATTTACGTCGGCAAGGCCATCGACTTGCGGAAGCGCGTGAGCAGCTACTTCACCAAGCAAGACCACAACAAGAAGACGCAGCACCTCGTCCGCAGCATCAAACGCTTGGAATTCACCATCGTGGACTCTGAATCCGATGCGTTCCTGCTTGAAAACAACCTCATCAAGCAGCACCAACCCAAGTACAACATCCTGCTGAAAGACGGCAAAACCTACCCTTACCTCTGCCTCACCAACGAGCGGTTTCCGCGCCTGCTGCCCACCCGCAACAAAATCGCCGACGGCTCGCGCTACTACGGCCCCTACGCCAGCGGCACCACGCTCAACGTGCTGCTCGAACTCATCCGGGCGTTGTACCCGCTCCGCACCTGCACCTACAACCTGGCCCCGCAAAACGTGGAGGCCGGCAAGTTCAAGGTGTGCCTGGAGTACCACATGGGCAACTGCAAAGGCCCCTGCGAGGCCCACGAAGACGAGGCCACCTACAACGGCTACATCGCCCAAATCAAGCAGATTTTGAGCGGCGATTTGCGCATTCCAAAACAGTATTTCCGGGAGCAGATGGCCGCCGCCGCTCAGCAAATGCAGTACGAGCTGGCCCATCAGTTCAAGCTGAAACTCGACCGGTTGGATGCGTTTCAGGCCAAGAGCACCATCGTCAGCGACTCGCTCACCAACATTGACGTGTTTGGCATCGCCAGCAACGAGAAGTCGGCCTTCATCACCTACCTCAAGGTCATGAACGGCTCCATCATCCTCACCCAGAGCCTGGAAGTAACCAAGAAGCTGGACGAAACCGACCCCGAAATTCTGGAACCGCTCGTGATGCAGCTCCGGCAGGAATTTGAGAGCGAGTCGCGCGAAATCCTGGCCAACGTGCCCCTGGAACTGCCGCTGCCCGGCGTGAGCATCGCCGTGCCCCAAATCGGCGACAAGCGCAAGCTGCTCGAGCTGGCCCTCAAAAACGTGCTGTACGCCCGCAAGGAGAAGGAAAGCATGAACGAGCGCGGCAAGGACCTCAACGAGGTCCGCATCATGGAAACCATCAAGAAGGACTTGCGCCTCACCGAGTTGCCCAAGCACATCGAATGCTTCGACAACTCCAACTTCCAGGGCGATAACCCCGTGGCGGCGATGGTGTGCTTCCGCAATGCCCGCGCCAGCAAGCGCGACTACCGCCACTACCACATCAAAACCGTTATCGGCCCCAACGATTTCGACTCGATGTACGAGGTCGTGAGCCGCCGCTACCGCCGCCTCGTGGCCGAAGGGGCCAGCCTGCCTCAGCTCGTCATCGTGGACGGCGGCAAGGGCCAACTCAGCATGGCCGTCAAGGCCCTCAAAGACCTCAACCTCTACGGCCAGATGGCCATCATCGGCATCGCCAAGCGCCTCGAAGAAATCTACGTTCCCAACGACCCGCTGCCGCTTTACATCGACAAAAAGAGCGAAAGCCTGCGCCTTTTCCAACGAATGCGCGACGAGGTTCACCGCTTCGGCATCACCTTCCACCGTTCGCGCCGCGATGCCGGCACCCTCAAAACCGAACTCACTGAAATAAAGGGGCTAGGCCCGGTCACGGCCGAAAAGCTTCTCAACAAGTTCAAGTCGGTCAAGAAGATACGCGAGTTGAACGAGGCCGAACTCGTGGCCGAAGTGGGCCAGGCCAAAGCCAAAGTGCTGCAAGCGCACTTCCAGGCCCAGGCATCGCCGGACGTGGATTGAAGCGTGGGCCGAGTGCGGACCGCACGACGGCCGACGGTTTAAAACGAAGCTGTTTAGAAAATCGGTCGCGGTTACAGGCGGGGCGGGCGGGCGGCTTTTTTGGCCGCCCGCCCGCTTTTTCCAGGCGGTCTGACCGGCTACCC
>JANYFQ010000612.1 GCA_025362615.1 Hymenobacter sp.
AGTTTCTAGTTTTAGTTTCTAGAAAATAATGGGTTAGGAGTGATGAGTGGTTTTGTATGGGCAAGAAAAACGCCGCCCTACTAGGCGGCGTTGGGGGGGGTGCGGGTGGCGGCTTCGGCTTTGGCGCGGCAGTCGCCGCAAATGCCGTAGAGGTTGAGGGAATGGTGGAGGATGTGGAAGTTGAGCAGGTCGCCGACCATGGTCTGGATGCCGTGGATGCGGGGGTCGCAGAACTCGACGACTTTGTGGCACTCGGTGCAGATGACGTGGTCGTGCTGGCGGTAGCCGTAGCTTTTTTCGTATTGGGCGAGGTTGCGGCCGAACTGGTGCTTGCTGACAAGTCCCTGTTCGACAAGCAAATCGAGGGTGTTGTACACGGTGGCGCGGCTGACTTGCAGGCCGGCGGCCTTCATGCCGCCGTAGAGTTCTTCGACGTCGAAGTGGCCGGTGCGGGCGTAGATTTCTTCGAGGATGGCGTAGCGTTCGGCGGTTTTGCGGAGGCCCTTGTTTTCGAGGTGGGCGGTGAAGATTTTTTTTACTTCTTCGAGTTTGTCGGTGTTGAGGGGGGCTTGGGAGGCGGCGCTGGGGGTGTGCTTGGCCGCGTAGCCAGTTTCGGAGGAGCCACCGGGAGGAGTGAGGTTAGTTGGGGTAGATTGGGAAATCACGGATGATTGATTTATAGCAGGGGTAGCTGGTCAGTTTCGTGCGGGTTGAGAACGGCCAGGCCGGGGATACTTTTGAAATCAGACCCGTTGCGGGTTATCAGCGTCAGGCCACGAGCGAGGGCAGTGGCAGCGATGACGGCATCGGGGAGTTTGAGGCGGCGCTGCTGGCGCAGGCGCATGGTTTGCTGGATGATGGGTTCATCCAGGCCGATGACATCGGCAAATTGCACGAAGCCGGTGAGCGTTTGAGTTTCGGCATCATCAATCTTTTTCGAGAAAAGCTCGATGCGCGTGATGACGGGAATGTGGTGGCCGTTGCGGGTCATGACGGCATCGAGCCAGTCGGTGGCAGGGGTAGGCAGAAGGCCACCTACAAGTTCGAGGACGGCGTTGGTATCCATTAAAATTGACGTTCCCATTCGCTGGCGCGGATATCTTCAACTTCCTTCAATAACAACAAAGCCGACTCTTTCGAGATGGAGCCAGCCCACTTGCGGGGCAGTACTTTTTCGGCAGGCGGCGTGGGCTGCGTGGCTTCTACCTCCATGCCCATGCGGCGGGCGAGGGTGATGAGGACTTGCATTCCTTCTTCGTCGTCGGTGCGGATGGTGAGGACTTACATGGGCGTGCGGAGTAAAGTTGAGCGATGAGAAGCTGCTGCAACGCGGCCCCGTAAAGTTAGGTGCCGCTGGTTGAGCGGGTGGGCCTCACATCTCGAAATAGAGCGGGTAGTGGTTGGCGCAACCGGGGTTGAAGGCAGCCTGGCAGTGCGGACAGACGTTTTCACACTCCAAATACACACTGATGGTGAGCCGCTTATAACAGTTGCCGCACAGAATGGCTTCGGTGTCGCGCTCCATTTTGGGCCAGACGGTGGGCGGGTGGGCGGCGGCTTCGCGGTGGCACTCGATGCAGGCGTAAAACTGGCGGCAGCAATGGTGTTGGATGGCGATGATGTCGAGCGCGGAATGGTAGTGCCGGCACTGGGTGCGGGCGGTGAGGGCGGTGCCGTGGACGGGGGGCGGGAGCAAGTCAGCGGTAGAAATCCTGGTCACTCCGTAAGTCCAGCACTTGCAGAACGGTAACGATGTCGCCAACGGACACGGAGTAAACCAGCCGATGGTGTTTATCAAGCAGGAATGACCTGATTTCGGTGCCGTTTGGCCGGGTAAAGCGGCGCTGGCCCGAACGCGGCATCCGCGTGAGTTGGTCGGCCTTGGCAATCAAGATACCCATGATGGCTTGTTCGGTTGCTGGATTTCGCTCACGCAAGTACTCTGCAATCTGCTGCAAATCACCAAGCGCGGTGGCGTTCCATTTGAGTGGTTTCATCAGGCCGGGCGTTGGGTGAACATCGCCACGACCAGCTCATGGTCAACTCCTTCGCCAGCATCTAGCTCGCGCAGCGACTGCTCGTAACGCGCCTTTATTTCAGCAGCATTGCGGCGTGGCATCAGCGGAAATTCATCATCGGCCAGCGTAATCCTGAGCGCGTTCAGCACCGATTCTAATTGCGCCAAGTCTTGGTCGTTTTCCAAGTGCAGCACTTCTTCGATAATTTGATGCTTGCGGGTTTTTTGGTCTAGCATGATTTTGAGGAGTAGAAATGGGGCTAAAGTTACGAGTCGAACCGTTCCACCTGCAACACGCCGTTCACCTTCCGCAAACGCTGCACGAGCTTGGTCAGGTGGTCGGTATCATTCACAAAAACCATGATTTGGCCCTCGAAAAAGCCGTCGTTGCTGTCCACGGTGATGGAGCGCATATTGACTTTGAGGCTGGTGCTGATGATGCGCGTGACGTCGTTTACGAGGCCCACGCGGTCGGAGCCTTTGAGGCGGATGCCGACGAGGAAGGCGATTTCGGACTGGTCGGTCCACTTGGCGCGGACGATGCGGTTGCCGTAGTTCGACATCAGGTCCACGGCGCGGGGGCAGCTCGTGCGGTGGATGATGAGGCCCTGCTCGGTTTCAAACCCGAACACGTCGTCGCCGGGAATGGGGTTGCAGCAGCGGGCCAGGCTGTGGTCGAACTTATCGGTGCGTTCGCCGACGACGAGCATATCGGGCCGCACACCCCTGATTTTCTGCACTTCATGGTCGAAAGTTTTGGGTTCGAGGACGGACGAGGCGCGGGATACCGGCGTATCGGAGCGGAAGAGGTGTTCGCGGATTTCGCGGCCGTCGAGCTGGCCCACGGCCAGGCGGTAGTAAAATTCCGACGCGTTGGGCACGTTGAAGTAGGCCAGCAGGCGGTTGAAATTCTCCTGGGTAAACGCTACTTCGATGAGTTCGAGGCGCTTTTCGAGGATGAAGCGGCCGTCGTCGGTTTTGGCTTTTTTCTCATCGCGCAAAAAGTCCTTGATTTTCTGGCGGGCCTTGCTCGTGATGACGTAGGTGAGCCACTCGGCGGTGGGGCGCTGCTTGTGCGAGGTCAGAATTTCCACCTGGTCGCCGTTGCGCAGCTCGTAATTAAGGGGTTGAAGCTTCTGGTTGACTTTGGCCCCCAGGCAGTGCAGGCCGATTTCGGAGTGAATATCGAAGGCGAAGTCGAGGGCCGTGGCCTTGTCGGGCAGGATGGAGAGGCGGCCCTTGGGCGTGAAAACGTACACCTCCTTGACAAACAGGTTCTGGCGGAACTCGTCCATGAATTCGAGGGCGCTGGAATTGTTACTTTCCAGCATTTCGCGCACCTTCGTTACCCAGGCTTCGAGCGAGCTTTCGGGCTGGAGGCTGCCGGTGTCCTTGTATTTCCAGTGGGCGGCGTAGCCTTTTTCGGCGATGTCGTCCATGCGGCGCGAGCGAATCTGGACCTCGACCCACTGCCCGGCGCGGCTCATGACGGTGGTGTGGAGGCTCTCGTAGCCGTTGGCTTTGGGGGTACTCACCCAGTCGCGGAGGCGGTCGGGATTGGGCTGGTAGAAGTCGGTGACGATGCTGTACACTTGCCAGCAGGCGGCTTTTTCCTGCTCCGGCGGCACGTCCAGAATCACGCGAATGGCGAACAAATCGTACACCTCGTCAAACGGAATATTCTGCTTCCGCATCTTCTTCAAAATGGAGTAAATGCTTTTGGGGCGGCCCTTTATTTCGTAGGCAAAACCCTGGGTTTGCAACTCGTCGTCAATGGGTTGCACGAAGTCCTTGATGAAGCGGTTGCGGGCCGCCTGGCTCTGGCGGATGCGGGCCTTGATGTCGGTGTAAACCTCGGTGTCGGTGTATTTTAGGTACAAATCTTCCAGCTCGCTTTTGATGACGTAAAGGCCCAGGCGGTGGGCGAGCGGGGCGTAGAGGTAAAGGGTTTCGGAGGCAATTTTGAGCTGCTTGTGGCGCGGCATCGAGTCGAGGGTCCGCATATTGTGCAGGCGGTCGGCTATTTT
>JANYFQ010000616.1 GCA_025362615.1 Hymenobacter sp.
ACCAGGGCTTGCAGCCCGTTCTCAAACTCAATCAGCTCGCCCGACTGGGCCTTGCTCAAGCCGTAAATCCGGGCCACGCCGTCGCCGACCTGCAACACGGTGCCGACTTCTTCCAGCTCGGCTTCCGACTTAAAATTGGAGAGTTGCTGCCGCAGGATGGCGGACACTTCATCGGGGCGTACTTCAGCCATTTGATTTAAGGAATTTTTGTATTTATGGGAGCCAGCGGCCGGAAATCCGGCCACCGGAGGGCTACATCTTGTTCTGGTAGGTAGTCTCTTGCAGCGAAGTCCGCATACGGCGCAGGTTGGTCCGCACCGAGTCGTCAATCTGCTGGTCGCCAATGCGGAGCACGAAGCCGCCAATCAACTCCGCGTCCACCTTCTCGGTCAGCGTGACGCTGGCCAGGCCGGTTTGCTTGGTCACGAGGCGCTCCATTTCGGCCCGCAACGCGGGCGTGAGCGGCGCGGCCGACGTGACTTCGGCCACCTGCACGCGGCGCAGCACATTGTACTGCTTCACGAACTCGGGAGCCACGTACTCCAGCACGTTCTCCCGGTTTTTCTGGGTGAGGATGATGAAGAACTTGAGCGTTAAATCCGACACTTTACCCTGGAAAATAGCCGTCAAAATGGCCAGTTTCTTGTCGTGCTTTACAATGGGGTTGCGGAGCAGCAGGCGCAACTCGCGGCTGCCGGCCACGGTAGCGGCCAGCAGGTCCATGTCCTGCTTCACGTCTTCGAGCGTACCCATTTCCTGCCCGAGGTCGAGCAACGACTTGGCGTAGCGGGCGGCAACTTGTTGGTTGGCCATTATTTTTAGGGTCTTAGGTATTAGGGGCTTAGGTGTTAGGGGCTTTGAACTTGGATGCTGTTTTGAGAGGGCCTGCTGTATCAGCAGCTTGGTGTTTGCCTTCTGTGTGTCAAACCAAATTTCTAAGTCCCTAAGACCCTAATCACTACTACCTTAATTCAGTTTTACGTCTTTCAAGTATTCTTCCACCAGCTTTTGCTGGGCGGAAGTGTCCGTTAATTCGCGGCGCAGGATGCGCTCGGCAATGTCGAGCGAAAGTTGGGCGGCGGTGTTGCGGACTTCGGCCAGGGCGGCGTTCTTTTCGGTTTGGATGGCTTCGCGGGCTTGCGTTATCATGCGCGTACCTTCTTCGGTGGCCTTGGTTTTGGCCATTTCGATGAGTTGGGTAGCCATTTGTTGGGCTTCGGCCAGGGTGCGGTCGCGCTCGTGGCGAGCGTCGGCCATCAGCTTCTCGTTGCCGGCCTTGAGCTGCTGCATCTCAATTTTAGCCTGGTCGGCCATGCGAAGGGCGCTGTCGATGCTGTCTTCGCGCTCCTTGAGAGAGAGCAGAATCGGCTTCCAGGCGAACTTCGCCAACAGAAACAATACCAGCAGGAAAATGACTAACTGCCAGAAAATGAGGCCGAACTCAGGGGTTACGATTTGCATGGAGGATTCTTAACTTTTAACGGTTTTTTGCCTTTGGGAGCCGGGTTGAGGCAGGGTTTTGGGGCCATGCAATGGCCGCAACGCGTACCAGCAAGCTGCGCTGCCACCGGGGGTCTCGCGTAATGCTGCCCCAGAACGGTTGTTCAACGCGAGACCCCTCCGGTGGCAGCACAGCTTGCTGGTACACCGTTCGTCAATCCATCAACCCAACCACCCAAAAAAACCAGCCTGCGGCCCGCACGCCGAAGCGACGCGCCGCAGGCTGACTAACGATGCGGCTCGGCTGAAATTAGAGCTTGAACGAAATCAGCAGGCACACCACCACTGCAAACAGCGCCAGACCTTCAATCAGGGCGGCTACAATCAGCATAGCGGTTTGGATTTTACCCGACGCTTCAGGCTGACGGCCAATGGCTTCCATGGCCGAGCCACCGATGCGGCCAATGCCCAGGCCCGCGCCCAGGGCCACCAGGCCGGCACCAATGCCAGCACCCATTACAGCCAAACCAGCAGCGTTCGCAACCTGCAACAACAAAGAGAGCAACATACAAAAAGGGGAAAAGGGGTAAAAAAGGGGAAACAAAGTAAACGGCAACCCACCAGCGGGTTGCACATCAAAAAAAGCAAAGATTAGTGCGCCGGTACGTGGGTTGAGGCCGACCCATCGTCGTAACCCATTTGATAGTCAGCGTCGTGGTGGTCTTCCACGGCCCCGCCGATGTACATGGCTGTAAGCAGCGTGAAAATGTAGGCTTGCAGGATGGCCACCAGCAGCTCCAGCACATTGATGAACAAGCCGAAGGCCAGCGTAACCGGGGCCAGGGCCGCCGACTTGAAGATGAAAATCAGGCTGATAAAGCTCAGGATGACGATGTGGCCGGCGGTGATGTTGGCAAACAGACGCACCATGAGCGAGAACGGCTTGACGACTACGCCAATCAGCTCGACGGGTATCATGATGGGCAGCAGGGCTTTGGGCACACCGGGCGTGGCAAAAATGTGCGCCCAGTAGTATTTGTTGCTGCTGGCCAGCGTAATAATCAGCGTCAGCACGGCCAGCGTAAACGTGACGGCGATGTTACCTGTCAGGTTGGCCGCGCCGGGCATGAGGCCCAGCAAGTTGTTGAACCAGATAAAGAAGAACACCGTGAGCAGGTAGGGCATATACCGCTCGTACTTCGGACCGATGGATTTTTTGGCCACTTCGTCGCGGATGAAGACGATAATCGGCTCGAAAAACGACTGGATGCCGCTCGGGGCGCGGCCGTGGTTTTTGCGGTAGCCCCGCGCCACGGCTGTAAACACCAGCAGCAGCAATGCACTGCTAAGTAGCAGAGAGGCAATATTTTTGGTAATACTGAAGTCGTACACCTTGCTGCCATCGGCAGCTACCAGCTTCTCGTGTTCGAGCTTGAGGCCGTCGTATTCAGGGCCGTGTTCCTGCCCGTGGGCCGGGGCCAGCCTTTCGGAGGAAAACACCGCAACGCCCTTGCCGGGGCGGTAAGCGATGATGGGCAGGTAGGAGGTGAAGTGGCCGTTATCGGTCGAGAACCAGTGCCACTCGTGCGAATCGCCGATGTGGTGCAAAATCATTTCGCCGGGGCTGAACGCCTCGGCCTTGTGAGGCGCTTCGGCGGGTTCGTTGGCG
>JANYFQ010000624.1 GCA_025362615.1 Hymenobacter sp.
TCCCGCCCGTGGCCCTGGCCAACGGTCAGACCGTGACCAACAGCGTGAGCTTCGCCGCCCCGGCCGCCAGCTTCTCGCCCTCGGCCACCATCAGCCCCAACACCACGCCGGCCGGCGACACCAACACCGCCAACAACACGGCCTTCCTGAACGGCGCTGCCGTGAGCACCCCGGTGGTGGTGACGGCCCCGACCACGGCCGTAGCCAACCTCTTCGTGGCTCTGACCGGCCCCGCCAGCGTGACCCCCGGCCAGACCGGCGTGACCTACACCCTGACCCAGGGCAACAACGGCCCCAACCCGGCCACCACCGTGGCCACGCAGGTGAGCCTGCCCACCGGCCTGAACTCGGGTAGCCTCACCGTGGGCGGCGTGACCGGCACTACCGTCGGCAACAGCACGACCTTCGTGCTGCCCGGCGGCACGGCCACCTACAACACCCTGACCGGCCTGCTCACGCTGCCCGTCATCAATAGCCAGCCTAGCGCCGCCAGTACCAGCCTCAGCATCGTGCTGACGGCCCCGCTCGCCGGCCCCAGCTACAACCTGACGGCCAGCACCGCCGCCGCCACCACCGACCCGGTGCCGGCCGACAACGTGGCCAGCCTGATGACCAACCTCACGCCCAGCACCGACGTGGCCACCACGATTACCGGCCCCGCCACGGCCCTCGCTGGCCAGACGGTGACCTACCAGGTGACGACGACCAACACTACGACCAACGCCGCCGCCACCCGCGTGGCGCAAGTGGTGACGCTGCCCGCCGGCCTGTCGGCCAGCAGCCTCCGCCTCGGCGGGGTGCTTGGTACGCTGGGCGGCACGGTTATCAGCTTCGCCGATGGCTCGACGTATGACGTGACCTCGGGCCTGCTGACCTTGCCGGTGCTGGCCACGCTGCCCGGCGGCACCAGCCAGACCACGAGCATTAGCTTCCCGGCCCCCGGCAACCTGCCCAGCATGGCCCCGGCCGTGCGCGTGACCAGCCTCAGCCCCGACGGCATCCTGACCAACAACGCCAGCACCACGACGACGACCCTCAGCCCCGTGGCCGACGTGGTGGTGGCCGTGAGCGGCCCGGCCAACGCCATCATCGGCAACCCGGTGACGTACGTGGTGACGACGACCAACAACGGGCCTTCGTCGGCCGACTCGCAGACGACGACCGTGCAGCTGCCCACCGGCCTGAGCGGCGTGGTGGTGCGCGACAACAACGGGGCCATCGTGGCCAACACCGCCACCACCGGCTACAACGCCACCACCGGCCTCGTGACCCTGCCGACGGTAACGAACCAGCTGCCCGGCCAAACCAACGCCCAAACCGGCACCATCACCTTCGCGGCCCCCAACACGCCGCGCCTGGACGTGGCCGGCGTGGCCAGCGTAACCAACGCCACCGGCGACCCCAACCTGAGCAACAACGCGGCCACCACCGCGACGACCCTCGGCGCGGCCGACCCGACCACCGCCGACGTGGCCGTGACCCTGACCCCCAACGTGACGACCCAGACCGCCGGCCAGCCGGTGGTGTACACCCTCACGACGCAGAACAACACCGCCGCCAACCCGGCCACCAACGTGACCCGCGTAGTTACCCTGCCCGCCGGGCTGACCACGACGACCCTCGCGCTCAACGGCACGACCAGCAGCAGCCAGACCGGCAACGTCATCACCTTCGTGGGCGGCCCCAACAACGGCGCTACCTACGACGCAACGACCGGCGTGCTGACGCTGCCCGCCATTGCCTCGCTCGTGAACGGCACCCCGGTGCTGACGACCATCACCGTGACCACGGCCGATGTGGACCCGCTCGTGGCCTCGGCCACGGCCAGCGCCGCCAACACCGACCCGAACCTGGCCAACAACACGGCCCAGGCCACCAACGTGAGCATCACGCCCAGCCGCGATGTGTTTACGAGCGTAACGGGTCCGGCCTCGGCCGCCCTGAACAGCCCGGTAACGTACTCGGTGGTGACGGGTAACAACGGCCCGAGCAACGCCCTGGGCCTGGTGCAGACGGTGACGCTGCCCGCCGGTGCCACCGGCATCACGGCTCCGGCCGGGGCCACCATCACCGGCACTACCGTCACCTACACCGTGCCCAGCCTGGCGCCCGGCAGCAGCGTGACGAACCTCATTTCGTTCACGGCGCCCGCTACCGGCACCGGCTACACCGTGGCGGCCACCGTGCCCACCACCAACGACGCCGCTACGGCCAACAACAGCAGCAGCGCCCCCACCGCCACGCCCAACGTGGCCCCCGTGGCCCGCGACGTGGTGAACACCGCCCAAACGCCCGAAGGCAACACGGCCGGGGCTTTGCCCATCTCGCCGCTGAGCGCCACCGATGCCAACGGCAACGGTACCCTCGTGAGCTACACCATCCTGGCCCTGCCCCCGGCTACCCAGGGCGTGCTCTACGTCTTCAATGGTACGAGCAACGTGCTGCTGAACACCACCAACTTCCCCGGCCTGGTGCTGACCCCGGCGCAAGCCGCCCAGCTCCAGTTTGACCCCGCCCCCGGCTTCGTCGGTACAGTGGCCTTCAACTACGTGGCCACCGACAACGGCAACGGCAACCCCGCCGCCGCCCTCACCTCGGACGCCGCCCGCTACACCATTCAGGTGGGCCAGGACAACCCCAGCCTCTACACCAACACCGTGCGCACCGGCACCCCGGCTTACACCGTGGGCCAGGCCATCAGCAACGTGTTTGACCCCAACGGCGGCAAGTACACCAGCGCCGGCCTCGTGGACGGTGGCCCCAACGGCAACGGCCTCGTGAGCGCCGTGCTCGCCAACGGCAACACCCTGCCCGCCGGCACGGCCATCAACCCCACCACGGGCCAGATTTTCGTCACCAACCCGGCCCAGCTCGTGCCCGGCACTTACACCGTGAACGTGACCACCGTGGACATCAACGGCGGCATCACCACCCAGCCCGTCACCTTCAGCATCGGGCCGCGCCCGCTGCCGGTGGAGCTGTTGAGCTTCTCGGCCAAAGCCGTGGCCAACGCCGATGCCAAGCTGGTGTGGCGCACGGCCGCCGAGGTGAACAACGACCACTGGGACATCGAGCGCAGCCTCACAGGCCGCGACTTTGTGAAATTTGCCGAAGTGGCCGGGCAGGGCAGCAAAACCAGCCCGACCGACTACGCCCTGACCGATGCCAACGCCGCCAAGCTGGGGGCCACGGTGTACTACCGCCTCAAGCAGGTGGACACCGACGGCACCGTGGCCTACTCGCCGGTGCAAACCGTGCGCTTCGGCAAAGCCGCCACGCCGGCCATCGCCCTCTACCCCAACCCGGCCGTGGCCGAAACGACGCTCGA
>JANYFQ010000716.1 GCA_025362615.1 Hymenobacter sp.
TCCTAAACCGCGAAGCGGTGGCACCTGTCAAGGGCAGGAGGTGTCACCGCTTCGCGGTTTGGAACTGACCTTCATGCCGTTACTACCAACATATCACCGCTTCGCGGTTGGCAGGTTTCACCGAGTGCGTAAGTCCTATAACCATTAAACAAGCTGCTTTGCAGCGGCGAAAGTAACCACCGCCCGGTATTTTCCGGGGCCGAAAGCTGGCCGCGCCCGGCCGTTTTTCGTACACCCGCCCGGCGGGCCGGTTTTCACCCGCCTGCCCGTACCCTGCCTCACTTTTTAGTTATGACTCCTGAAACCGACAAAACCCCGCGTCCCGACAGCATTCTCAGCCACCTCAGCGGCTACCTCGACACCCGCATCGACCTCATTCGCCTCGAATTGCAGGAGAAGCTGACCGGCTTGTTTGTAAACGTGGTACACGGCGTTACGCTGGCGCTGCTGGGGCTGATGGTCCTTCTTTTTAGTAGTATTTTCGCTGGCCTGGCCCTCAACGCGGCGCTCGACAGCTCGTATTGGGGCTTCGGCATCGTGGCCGGGGTGTACCTGGTTTTGCTGGTGCTGGTGCTGGTGGGCGTGGACAAAAGCGCCTTCCAGGGCCTGGCCAACAAAGCATTGAAAGACACCATTTACAAAAGCGACAAACGGGCATAGTTAAGCAGGTACACAGAAGAAAATAGCAAGTAAAAAGAAGGTAACTCGTTGTCTTTCAAAGCTTCTTGCGAAGTCTTTTTACCCGTTACTTTTGACTTACTGCTTAGCTTGCCCGCGTTGCCGTTTTCCGCCTTTTTTACTCATTTCCGCCTGCTGTCATGTCTGAACTGACCAACCCCTTATTTGACGACGAAAAAGAATTTTTGGAACGCAAAAAGCTCGAGTACGAGCGTGCGTTGGTGGCCGATGTAGAGAGCCTGAAAGTGCAGTCGGTGCAGGTCGGCAAGGTTGTTGCCGTCGGAGCCGGCGCTGTGGCCGGTATCTGGCTGCTGCGCAAGCTGTTCGGCGGCCCGAAAAAAGCGAAATCAGCCGGTGCCAGCTCCCGCAACGGGGGCAGTGCCCCGCGCAAAAATCAAAAAGGAGGCCGCTCCGGTGCCACTTCCCGGAGCGAGGACAAGGATATGTTTGACCCCAACGCCGAATTCTACACCGATGGCTTGGGCGTTCGGCACCGCAGCGTAACGTACCATAAGTCGGCCGCGCAGTCGGCCGCAACTTTCCGCGAGCACGGGACCACCGAAAGCGACGATGATTTCGGTAATGCTGTTTCGCCCGCTTTCGGAAGCAGCTCGCCGGCCGACGATGTCCGCACCGACGACGGCGGCTTCGGCGGCTTCGGCACCGATGATTCACCTGACCGCCGCGACCCCGATTTGATTGGTGCCGAAGTGTTTGCCAACGCCTACGTGGCCGCTAACGTCGCCCGCCCGCAACCAGCCGACAGCAAGCCCAAAGCAGCGGCCGGTACGCGCCCCAACCCGGCCGCCACCCACGCCGACGAGCAGCCCGAAGCCTACATTCCGGGCCACGACGAGTTGCACACCGCCGATGCCCGCGCCGCCGCACCGGCCTCCACCGATGCCAACCCGTTTGCGGAGGCCAGCCCGCAACCCGCCGCCGGGGCAGCTGCTGGCGCAGCCTGGCAAAGCGCAGGTTTCCGCTACGGCCGCGATTTTGCGGGTTCGCTGGTGAGCAATTTTTTGCAATCCGAGGCCGGTCGGGTGCTCGTGGCGCAGGCCGCCGCCGTGGCCCTGGCGCTGGCCACGAAGCAGCTGGCCAAGTGGTTTCCGGGCAAGCCGGAGGCCGGGGCCGAAGCCGCTGCCGCCGCCCCGCTCACCGAAACCGGCGCGGCAACCGCCAAAAATGCCGACCTTGCAGCCGCGTCGGCTGTGGCCTCTTCCCCAGTAGCCCCGCGCTTCCCCGAACCCGCCGCTTCTTCGGATGACCCGCTTACCCCGTTCCAGCCGCTTGCTTGATGCGCTTACTGCCTTGCAGCCAGCGGGCCGCAAGGCCCTGGCCGTGCTCCTCGACCCCGACGACCTGACCGAAGCCGGCCTGCTGCACTTGCTTGATTTGACGAAGCGCCACCCCGTTGATTTTTTCTTCGTGGGTGGCAGCCTCGTTTTAGGCCAGCAACAAAGCGCCCTCATCACCCTGCTCAAGGCCCATTCGGAGGTGCCGGTGCTGCTTTTCCCCAGCCACGCCCTGCACCTCGACGGCCCCGCCGACGGCTTGCTGCTGCTCTCGCTGGTATCGGGCCGCAACCCCGATTTCCTCATCGGCCAGCACGTCGTGGCCGCCCCGCGTCTGCAAGCCAGCGGCCTGGAGCTACTTTCCACCGCTTATATGCTCGTCGATAGCGGCCGGCCCACCACGGCCAGCTACATGAGCGGCACCTTGCCGCTGCCCGCCAACAAGCCCGGCATTGCCGCCTGCACCGCCCTGGCCGCTGAGCAACTAGGCTTGCGCC
>JANYFQ010000005.1 GCA_025362615.1 Hymenobacter sp.
CATCTTCAACCCCAGCGTCACGCTTGCCAACCTTACGCCCGCGCCCATTACCACGCGCTACCGGCTGGTGGTGACCACGGCCCTGGGCTGCGTCGATTCGTCCTTCGTGAACATCACCGTGAACCCGGCCGCCATCGCGCAAGCGGGCACTGATGCTACGTTCTGCTCGGGCGGCACGGCCCGGCTCGGCGGCGCTGGCCCGGCCGTGACCGGTGCCACCTATGCCTGGACCCCGGCCACGGGCCTGAGCAACGCGGCCATCTTTAACCCCACCGTCACGCTGACCAATGCCGCCATCACGCCCATCACCACGCGCTACCGTTTGGTGGTGACGACGGCCCTGGGCTGCGTTGATTCGTCCTTCGTGAACATCACCGTGAACCCCGCGCCCATCGTGGAGGCCGGGCGCGACACCACGCTCTGCGCCCTCAAGCGCACCACGCTGGGCACCCCGGCCCAACCCGGCTACGGCTACCGGTGGACGCCCGCCACCGGCCTGAGCAGCGCCCAGGTGGCCCAGCCCGTGCTCACGGCCGCTAACCTGACCAACGCCCCCATCACGACCACCTACCGCCTGACCGTGACCACGCCCCAGGGCTGCCCCGGCCGCGACTCGGTGCGCGTGACGGTGAACCCGCGCCCGGCGGCCGATTCCATCGTGGGGCCGGCCTCGGTGTGCCCCACCGTTACGGGCATTGCCTACAGCATCCGTACGCCCCGCGCCACGGCTTACCAGTGGCTCGTGACGGGGGCCGTGGCCTTTACGGGCCAGGGCACCCCGGCCATTGCCGTGGACTGGGGCCCGGCCGGCACCGGCTCCGTCAAAGCCTACACGCTCAACGCGTTGGGTTGCTCGTCGGATACCGTCACGCTGCCCATCCTCATCAATACCCGCCTGCAAACGGCTACGCCCACCGGCCCCGGCAACGTGCGGGCCGTGGCTCCGCTGCCGCGCTCGGTGTGCCAGGCCGATGGGCCGTACACGTACTCGACCGTTTTCGCCAACGGCTCGTTGTATAGCTGGACGATACTCGGCGGCACTCAAGTTAGCACCAACCTGTCCGCCGTCACGGTGCAGTGGGACCCGGTTTCGGTGCCCACCATCGGCAAAATCGTCGTCACCGAAACCAGCAACCCCGCCAGCGGGGTGCGCTGCCTGGGCAGCTCCGACACGCTGCGGGTGCTGATTAACCCCTCGCCGGTGGGCACGCTGGCCATCACCGGGCCGGCGGCCGTGTGCCAAGGCAGCGGCCCGGCCACGTTTGGCCTGCCGGGCGGCTTCGCGGGTTCGACCTATACTTTCACCCTCGGCGGCGCGGCGCTGCCGGGCACGGCCAACACGGCTACGCTCGCTACCTTGCCGGCCCCCGGCAGCTACGTCGTCACGGCCCGCGAAACCAGCGCGGCCGGTTGCGCCGGGCCGACGTTCACGTTCAACTTCGTCGTCAATCCGACACCGGTGGCCCCGGTCATCGACGGTTCCGGGTTTGTGTGCGACATCGCGCAGCGCCAAGACTACAGCGTGCCCGCCACCCCCGGCACCACCTACGCCTGGACCGTAACGGGCGGCAGCGTAACGGCCGGCCAGGGCACGGCCCAAATCACGGTGCAGTTTGCGGCCGGGGCGGCGGCCTACGCCGTGAGCGTGGTGCCGTCGTCGCAGTTTGGTTGCGTGGGCGGCAGTGCCCGCAAAACCGTGACCTTTGACAACCCCAGCCTGACGCTGGCCCTGGCCTCGGTGGCCCAGGCCAGCAACGGCAGCGTGGTGCTGACCTTCAGCGCCCCGGCTTCGGGCAACACGCCCAATGCCATTCAGGTGCTGCGGAGCGTGGCGGGTGCCAACAACTTCGCGGTGGTGGGCACGGTGCCCCCCAACGCCACCACCTACACCGATGCCGGCGTGGATGCCGCCGCCAACTCCTACGAGTACCGGCTCAGCCTCACCAACGGCTGCCGCACGGTGCTGAGCAGCGTCGTCACCCAAACCATTCGCCTCGTGGCCGCGGCCACGCCCGGCACCGGTGGGCGCGACCAGGGCCGCATCGCCCTCACCTGGAACCCCTACGTGGGCTTCGCGGTGAGCGAGTACCAGGTGCTGCGAAGCACGGACGGTGGCCCCGAAACGCCGGTTGGCCCGGCCCTGCCGGCCACGGCCACACGGCCACGGTGCCCAACGGCGTGAGTGGCTCGGCCACGGGCGCGGGCTTCGGCCAGACGTTCCGGGTGGTGGCCGTTGGCCCCAACGGGCTGCGCTCGAACTCGAACACGGCCAGCACCCGCTTCGAGAACCCCATCGTGACTTATAACGTCATCACGCCCAACAACGACGGCCTGAACGATGTGCTCGTCATCGACAACATCGGCCTCTACCCCGGCAACGAGTTCACGGTGTTCAACCGCTGGGGCCGCGAAGTCTATCGCACCACCAACTACCAGAACACCTGGGGCGGCGATGCCAACACGGCCGCCGGCAACTACTACTTTCTGCTCAAAACCGCCGACGGCAACAGCCGCAAGGGCTGGTTTGAAGTGGTGAAGTAGGAGTGTACCACCAAGCTGTGCTGCCACGGGAGGGGTCTCGCGTTGGCTGGTTTAAGGTGGTACACCGTTCAAACACCAAAAAAAGCTCCCCGGTCTTCGGGGAGCTTTTTTCGTATCAAGCCCTGCCGGCCCGCACCCGGCCGTAGTTTCGCATCGTTCTCTTCGCCCCGTACCCGCCATGCCGCACCCTTCCGAACCACACCTGGCCGACGCGCCCGCCATTGTGCTGCCCTTGTACGCCAAAGTAGCGCTGGTGGGCGTGGCCCTGGCGCTGCTCGTTTTCACGGTTCACATTGCGGGCGAAATTATTTTTCCACTCGGCTTTGCCGGCATTTTTGCGGTGCTGCTGCACCCCGTCGAGCGGTGGCTGCGCCGCCGCCGGGTGCCGCAGTTGCTGGCCATCTTCCTCACGGTGCTGCTGGGGGTGGTGGCGGTGCTGGGACTGGTGTTCTTTGTGGGCAACGAAGCCGCTCAGCTCGGCGAGCAGATGCCGCTTTTTAAAAGCAAGCTGCTGGCCTCGGCGCACCAGGTGCAGGGCTGGCTCAACGCCCGCTTCGGCGTGACCAACCAGAAGGTAAACGCCTGGCTCAACGAGGGCGCGGGCCGCCTCACGGGGCTGGCCGGCGGTACGCTTTCGGCCCTGACGCGGCTGCTGGTGGTGCTGGCGCTGGTGCCGGTGTACGTGTTTTTGCTGCTGCTGTACCAGGATTTGCTGGTCGCGTTTCTGACCCAGGTCTTCAGCGGGCGGCGGCGCTCGGCGGGCGTGGCCGAGGTGCTGCGCGAGAGCAAGGCCACCATCCAAAGCTACATGGTGGGCCTGCTCATCGAAGGCAGCATCGTGGCCACGCTCAACGTGACGGCCCTGCTGATTTTGGGGGTGCCCTACGCCCTGCTGCTGGGCGTGCTGGGCGGCCTGGTCAATTTCATTCCCTACGTGGGGGGCTTCGTGGCCATTTTGCTGCCCACGCTCATGGCCTTCGTCACCAAAGACGGCTACGGCACGGCCCTGGGCGTGGTGGGTGCTTACGTCGTCATCCAGTTCATCGACAACCACTTGCTCATCCCGCGCATCGTGGCCTCGAAGGTGAAGGTCAATGCGTTGGTGGCCATTGTGGGCGTACTCATCGGCAACGCCATCGGGGGCGTGGCCGGGATGTTCCTGGCCCTGCCTACCATCGCCGTGCTCAAAATCGTGTTTGACCGCATCCCCGCCCTCAAGCCCTGGGGCCTGGTGCTGGGCGATGGCGAGGTGAGCGGCGAGCCGGGCCGGAAAGCCACGGTGGCTACCGAGCCGGTGTTGGAGGGCTGAGGGTTCGGGGTTGGGTGTTAAGTGTTGAGTTTTAGGTGTTGGGTGTTGGGTGTTAGGTGTTGGTGGTTCCCCGAACCCCGCCCGAACCCCGAAGGGGTTCAACAGCACAGCCTGGGGTAGGCTCCCTGCGGTCGCCAACCCCAGGTGAGCGCAGGAAATAAGACCGAACCCCGAAGGGGTTTAACAGCCTTCGGGTTGGCCGGCCGCTGGTTCCGAAGGCTATGGAACCCCGTTGGGGTTCGGGCGGGGTGGGGCGGGGTTTCCTGGGGTAGGCTCCCTGCGGTCGCCAACCCCAGGCTGTGCTGTTGAACCCCTTCGGGGTTCTGGGAACCATCAACACCCAACCCCTAAAACCCACCCCTCACCCCTCAGCCCCCAGCATTTCGCAAGAAACCCTCAGCGCCGTGCTGCCGCCCGCGTCGTCGTCCGTTACAAGCAGCAGTTCGCCGCCCGTTTGCCAGGCCAGGCCTTCTACTTTGCCCCGGTACGGGCGGCCGTCGGCCCAGACCAGGCGGGCGAATTGGGCGGCGGCGGTGGCCAGGTCCAACACCCCCACAAACGAACCCAGCAACTCGCCGTCGAGCACCGGGTCGTCGGTGATTTCGACGGAGGCCGTCACCCAGAGGCGGCCCGCGTGGACGGTGGCTCCCGAAAAGCCAGCCGCGCAGCCGTCTATTTCCGGCAGTTGGTAAGCCTGCGCTACCGGTGCGGGCGCGGGGGCCGTGCCCGCCAGGTGGGCCAGGGCCTCGGCCAGCCCGAAGCGCAGCAGCACCCCGCCCGCCCCCGCGCCCACGTTGCGCTGCAAAAGTAACAGCTCGTTATCAGACGAAGCAGCGGCTTCGATGTTGAGCTTGGTGTCGGGCGGCAGCACGGCCCGGCATTGGTCGTAAAGCGCCTGCAAGTCGAGAGGTTGAGCCTGGATGGCGGCCCCGGCGGGCAGTGGCAGCCAGTAGCCCACCTGCCGGCGCGGCTTGCTGCCCGAACCTAGCAGCAACAGCCCGCTCCCGCGCTCTGGCCAGGTGCAGGCGGTTAGGGCTTCGAGGTCGGGCTTGAGCTTTTTGGGCAGGCGGCCGTCGGCAAAGTCATCCGTTTCAAAGAGTTGCGTTTGCGCCGTGAGGGCCAGGGTTTCGGCGTTGAGTTGATAGAGAAACGGCGCGTCGTCGGCGATGACGTAAGCCGTGGAATCAACGATTTCGACACCCGAGGCGGAGGGCAGCGGCAACGAAGTTTCGCGGAGGATGGTGGCGGTGATTTTATTGTTTAATTGTTGCATTGTTTAATTGTTGAGCCGTTTTAGGATATGTCCCGCAGTGGGCGCAGTGGTAAATGCAGTGGCCGTATGAGCAACAATTAAGAAATACAACAATTAAACAATTCATCGAACAATCACCATCTCCACCCGCCGGTTGAGCTTACGGGTTTCCTCCCGGCCGTTGCCGAAGCGCGGCTTTGTGCCGCCGAAGCCCACGGTGGTGATGCGCTTTTCGGCCACGCCCCGGCTCACGAGGTAGCGTTTCACTTCCAGCACCCGGTCTTCGGAAAGCTGCTGGTTTTTTTCGGGCGGCCCCACGTTGTCGGTGTGGCCTTCGAGGCGGATTTCGGTGGCCCCGTCGGCTTGCAGCGCGATGGCGAGGCGGTTAAGCTCGGCGTAGCTGCCGGGCAGCAGGCCGGCCTTGCCCTGGGCGAAAATGATGCTGGCCAGGTCGAGCGAAGCGCCCACGGCGGCGGGGCGCAGCGGCACATCGCGCCCCACGTTGCCGCCAAAATTCAGCGTGTCGAGGCTGGTGAGCAGCCCGCCGCTGCCGGCAAATTTGTAGCGCCCGGCCAGCACCGAAAGCGTATAGGTGCCGGTGGCATCGGCCCGGCCAGTGGCCTCAAACTGAACGCCTTCGGCGTTGGCCAGCAGCGTGGCCTTCACGGTAGCGCCGGGCACGGGCTGCCGGGTGCGGGCATCGAGAATGCGCCCGCTCACGAAGGCCCGGTTGGCTTCCGACACGGCGGCCGGGGCGGCGGGCCGGGCCACCGAATCGGGGTCGGGCGGGGTGGCTTGCAGGATGTCGTAGCTGCTTTTGGGCGTGGCCCCGGAGGCGTAGTAAGCCGTTTTCCCGTCGGGGCTGAGCGTGAGGTACGCCTGAAAACCCGGCCCGTTCACGCTCGGCCCCAGGTTGCGCGGCTCGCTCCATTTGCTCCAGGAGTTGGCATCAAGGCGGGTGCTGACGAAAATATCGGCCAGCCCGTAGCCCATGTGGCCATAGGAGGCGAAGTATAAAGTCCGCCCGTCGGGCGCGAGCCAGGGGGCAAAGTCAAACCCCGGCGAGTTGAGGATGGGCCCCAGGCTCTGCGGCTCGGTGTAGCCGCCGCTGCCGTCGGCGCGGCTGAAATACAGGTCGTTGCCGCCTTCGGAGTCGCCGCGTTCGAGGCTCGAAATCAGGATTTTCTCGTCGGCCGTTATAAAAAAGCCGGTGGCGGGCGTGGCCGAATAATAGTTGGCCACCCGCAGCAGCGCGGGGCGCAGGTTTTTAGCCGTGGCCCCGGCCGCCGAGGCGGCGGCGCGGGCCACCCGGCTCAGGCCGTCGTCGCGGAACACGCCGCCGGCCTCGTAGCTGCCGCGCACCACGAGGCTGCCACCGTCGGGGCCGGTCACGGCCAGCACGGCGTTGTTTTGGGGCGTGGCCAGCGCGTCGAGGCGCTCGGGCGGCCCCCAGGTGCGGCCGTGGTCGGGGCTGCGGCTCAGCCAGGGGTCGCCGGTGTCGGTGTTGCCCTCGGTATTGCCGGCAAATTTGGTGCGCTGGAAGTAGAGTGTGCTGCCGTCGGGGGTCAGCACCGGGGCCAGCTCGTTGCCTACCGAGGCCAGGGCGGGCACCGGCACAGCAGGGCCAAAAGCGGGCGCGTCGGCGTTCACGTTCAAGCGCAGCTTAAACAGCCGCCACTGCTGGCTGGCCCGCCCCGCCACCCGCTGCGCCAGCACCGGCGTCCCGTTGAACTTGTCGGCCGCCGCCAACCCCAGGCACTGGGCATCGGCCTTGCACTCAATTTGTAAGCTGCCCGCCGGGCCGGCCGTCAGCAGCCGCCACTGCTGGGCCTCGCTGCCCACAAACGGCCGCTGCACCAGCGCCGTGGCCGTGCCGGTGGCGTTGCGCTCGGCCGTGAGGCACTGCCCGCTGTGCCGGGCTTCGATGCGAAAATACTCGGCCCCGGCCCGCAACGGCACAAAGTGCCACTGCTGGCTGGCAGCGTGAGTAAACTCCCACTGCACGGCCGCCGCCCCGGCCGCAGTGGCCGCCCCGGTAATGTCGAGACAGCGCCCGCTGCCCCGGTTGATGAGGCCGTACCAGGCCCGCTCGTCCGGCACAAAAACCACGGACTGAGCGCGGGCGGCAACAGCGGAAAACAGCAACAGGAAAATCAAAAAGCGAACGCGCATAAGGGCAAATTTACGCTTGGGCGCGGCGCGGGGTTCGGGGGCTGGCGCGGGGCTGCGCCCCGTGCCCAAGTGATGCGGGC
>JANYFQ010000018.1 GCA_025362615.1 Hymenobacter sp.
AAGTCAGGCCAGTGGCCGGGGCAAAACGCTCGACCGCTTCGCGGTCGAGCGGGCCAGCCACATCGGCGCGGCGCGAATTCGGCGCTTCGGTGTGGGCTTGCAGTTGCACGATGACGGCATCGGCCCCGTCCGTTTTCAGGCGGTTGATGTTGAGCAGCACCTTCGTCTTCATCGGCCGCGTGACAGCCGGGTGGTTGAGCAAGCGAATGATTTGCTCTTTCTGGGCGGCCGTGGCGTAGCTTACCAGGACCGGGGGTGCGGTTTCTTCGCGTCGGGCCAATTCGGTAAGGGTGTTCACGTACCACTTGACCAGCGTGGTTTCGGACTGGCACCGCGCCACGTTGCGGGCGGCGGTGAGTTTTTCGGCAGGGGTGGTAGATAAGGAACTGTTTACCAGTTCCAGGACGGCGACGCGCAGGCCTTCGGCGCGGGTGGTGGTGGTGTACATTTGTACTGTTGTTTGGGGGTTGTTAAAATTCCCAGCCCGGCAGTAGCGACTTACTACTGTTTTTTGGGGGTCGGCCGTTTGCAGCGGTCGGCCCCTTTTTCGTACTGGGTGTTGCCAGTTGCAACGGCACAAAGATACACTAGGGTTTTCCTTGAAACCTAATTAATTCCTAAGATTTTTCAAGGGTTTGCGTATTTTTGCTACCTTTGTGCTATGAGAAACCCAGAAAAAACCCGAAAACCTCAAATTAATGTCGAGGTAACGGCTGAAGAAAAGACCCTTCTAGAAAAAGTAGCCAAGGCCCGCGGCTTCGCGGGAGTGTCGAGCCTCATGCGAACTTTGGCCTTAGACGAAGCCCGACGATTGGACATTAAATAAGAAAGCCCCGACCTCATTGCAAGGCCGGGCTTTCTTACTTAGGCGTTCGGTACAAAATGCCTTCTACTGTGCTTGATGCCAATCTTTACAGATGCCGAGTATGAGAAGCTGAGCAAGGTGGCAACCGCAGCTAGGCAAGTAGTCTGCCCCACCCCTAAAAGCCCTTGCCACCGCCCCGAAAGAAAAGTAAATAGCCGCTACTCTTTCGGCGCCTTCGGCCCCAGCTTGATTTTGCGGCGGCTGCCTCCTACCCCAAACGTCTTCGTTACCCCGTCGATATAGTAGCTTCCTGCCCGTTCGGGGTATTCGGGGTCGTGTAGTTCGGCAATATCGCCGTGGTTGGCCACGGGGCGGCCGAAGGTGAGCAACCCGTCGCCCCGGTAGCCGTCGAAGCAAATGTGCCCGGCGGCGCTCCTCACGGCGGCCTCCAGCTCTTTGCCCGTGAGGCCCGGCGGCACCAGCAACGTGCGAAGCTCCCCCTTTGCCGTGGCCTTGCCGCTGGCCTTGCTGACCGTGGGGGGGGCACCTTTGAGGAGGGGCCGTTGCAAGTGTACCACGTCGGCCCGTGGGTCGTAATCAAAGGCCAGCTTCGTCCCGTCCGGCTGGGCGCTATTGCCCTTAAAATGCACGGCCAGGTCGTTGGCTAGGACAAAGGCCAGGTCGCTCTCGATGACGTTGCCGCGCGGGCCGCTGAAGTCGTAGCGGTGGCGCTTGGCTCCCGGTTCGTAGGGATGATTCGCAATCAATACCCCGTCCCGGAAGAAAAATTTTAGCAGCATCCGCTTTTTGAGGTCGTCGAACACTTGGGCGGCGGTGGCTTGGTTGATGGCGTACTTGCCCAGGTTGGTTTCGCCAATGATTTTAAAGTCGAAACCGCCGCCGGGGAAGTCGTCTTGGTACTGGCCCTGAATGTAGGTCAGCAGTTGGCGCAGCGTGACGCTTCGCCAACTTATGCTCTTCATCTGCTTGCGCTTGAAGTACCACATAAAATCCTCGCATTCCACGGTAAAAGGAGCGCCCGGCTTCACGGCGCTGACAACGCCCGTAAATTCGGGGTGCAGCGCCCCGTCGTAGCCGTAGCGGATGACCACGGGTGCCCCCACCCGCACCAGGTCGGGCAAGCCCACGGCCGCGCCCTGCTGCAGCACCTTGAGCTTGCGGGGCAGCGTGATGGTGGCCGTGTCGGTGAATTTCTGCCAGGTGCTTTCCACCTTCACCTCGTGTACGAAGTCGAAGGCGGGCAGCGTGCCGATGGAAATTTCACAAGCCAGGTTAAACATGGTCGGGGGCGGGGGTTGAGGCGGCGGCCAGGGCCCGCACGGTTTCGGGGGTGGTGCCGGCGGCGGCCAGGTCGGCGGCGGTGGCCGCGTCGAAGGCGGCCCTCAGTTCGGCTATTTCGGCCGGGTCGTACTCGATGGTAACGGCGGCGGGATTATTGAGATTGGGAAAGCACATATAAAGCGTTTTTTTGAAGTGCGGGTCGGCACTGGATGAAGTGTTTTAGGCTGCCCACCGTGCGGCCTAGCTTGTTGGCTAGTTCGGTCGCTGTGCAATCTTTGTAATTTGCTTGGATAAAACGTATGTCGCTGGTTGTGTAAGCCCTTCGCGTTTGAGTTTTTTGCTTATTTACCATAGCTAATATGCTAGTAGGTGTTGTTTTGTTTGGGGCGGCTGCCGCCACGGGGCAGGATGCTGGCGGGGTTGGGCGTGCCGTCGGGGTTGAGGGCGGGCAGCGTGGGCAGGCCCACGCTGAGTTCGCCCTTGCGGGCCATCTTGAGCCACGAAATGGCTTGGTCGTAGCGGTCCTGCCGGATTTGGGGCACGTTGCGCGGGTTCTGGCGGCTGTGCAGGTGGTAGAGCGCCATGTCGGCCAAGTACATCACCAGTTGGGCATTGCGGTTGCTGCCGGTGGCCGCGAAGATGGCTTCGCAATCGTAGCGGCCGCGCAGGTAGCTCTCCATCTCGGCCTGGGCGGCGGTGGCGGACTGGTCAAGCAGCGCGTCGTTGCCGTCGGTGAGCAGCTCGCGCAGTTCGGCGCGGATTTGCAGGCCGTAGTCGGCGGTGGTGAGGAAAAGACTCATTGGTTGGGGCGTTTGATGGCGGCCACGGCGGCGGCCACGAGTTCACAAAAGGCGCACATGGCTAGTAGCTGTTGGAGCGGGGCCGTTTCACGATGAGGCCGGGCACGGCGGCGGCGTTGGGCCGCTGGAACCGTTGGTAGTCGTCGGCGAAGCACTGGGTGAGGAAGTAGTCGTTGGCGTCGCTGGGGTGGCCGTAGGGTTCGTAGCTCACGCCGGTCTTCGCGTCGCGGACGCGCTTTTTCTCCTTGGTGCCGTCGGCGGCCTTGAGTACCTTCTGGTAGTCCTGGATGGTGTTGCGGCAGCCCTTGTCCACGCGCAGCTCGATGCCGCCGGCTTGTTCGCTGAACAGCTTGTCAATCCACAGCCCGCGCATACTCACACTGGGCGCGGCGGCGGCCACCCGCTTGCTCACCCGCCACCCGGCCTGCACGAACACGGCAATGAGGATGGTGTAGTCGTTCTGGCCCTTTTCGCTGCGGGTGTCGGCGGCTTGCCCGGCGGGGTCGCCGTACACGAACACCTCGGCGGCGTGGTTCGGGAAGCGGGTCACCAGGCCCCGCGCACAGGCCAAGGTGTTGTTGAGGGGGCTGGGCAGCGTCACTTCGGCCACCTGCGTCACCTGCTTGCCGCGCACCTGGTGGGCCAGGCCGGTCACGTAGGGCGCGGTGTTGAAGTCGAAGGTGAGGTGCAGCGGCAGGCCGGGGTCGTAGGTGCCGGCGTAGTCGCCGGTGTGGCGCTGGGTGTCGAAGCTGGGGTAGAACTCGCCGCCGGTGCGCTCCACGGCGTTCCAGTCGCCGTCGAGCAGGCGCTGGCGGTCGTAGTCGGAACTCAGCCCTTCGAGGCTTTTTTTGTAGATGCGGACGAAATCGCGGTCGGGGTTATCGGTCACGCGGGCCTCGATGACGCGCTGGTGCGCCTGGAGCCGCACGGGTTGGTCGTCGCCGTCGAAGAAGTACTTGCCGCGTACCCAGTGGTAGCCGGGGTTGCAGGTGATGAGCAGCTTGGGCACCAGGCCGAACTCGGCCAGCATCCAGCGCACCCGGCTTTTGAGAATGTCGGCCGCCTTTTCGGGCACGCCGTCGCCGGCCTCTTCAATCCAGGCATCGGTGTACTCGCTGCTGCCCAGGCGTTGGTAATCGTGGTCGGACGGCGAGTAGCCCAGGTCGCGGAACACTTCGCGGCTGCCGTTGGCGAATTTGATGTAGAAGTCCTGGGCGTTGTAGGTGTAGTCGCGGCCTTGCACCAGCCCCCACAGACCCAGCACCTTGAAAAACGTCACCAGCGTCGATTCCTTGATGTCCTTCATCACGGTGCGGCCGGTGATGCCCCGGCTGCCGGGGTAGCGCAGGCGGCGGTAAATCTTCCAGGCCGCGCCCAGGAACGACTTGCCGCCCCCGGCCGCGCCGCCGTACACGATTTCCTCGGTGGTGCCGTCTTCCAGGGCCAGCCACGCCAGGTGCTGCTTCCAGCTGGGGCTGAAGTTAATGTCCGCCACCGGCCCCTCCTTCCTGCGGCGGCGCGGGGGCCACGTAATTGAAATTCAGCTTCAGGCCCACTTCGCCGGTGTGCTTCTTCTCGCTCTTTTCGGTGAAGCCCTCCACGAGCTGCACCCACAGCTTGGCCGCCGCCGCGTCGGGCGGGTAGCGTTCGGTGTACTCGTGGCGCTGCACCTCCGAGGGCAGGCCCACGCCCTGGGGCACGCTCAGGATTTTGACGGCCTTGTGCTGGTAGCCGGTGGCCCGCTCAAAGAGCTTCATCAGCACGTCGGGCGTGAGCTGCTGGAACACGTTGGCGCTGCCGTCGCCCAGCTTCAGGCGCTGGCGGTGCCCTTTCACGGTTTTCTCGCTCAGGCCGGTGGCAGCGGCCAGCTCCTGCACGCTAGGCGGGCGCAGGTGCTTCTTGATGAACGCCACCGTGGCCTTGCGGACCTCGGCGGCGTTGCGCAGGGCATCTTCGCGGGGGGCGGTGAGGAGTTTGTGGGGCATGGGCGGCAGAATGTGGCCCGAAACTAGGCGCACGGCCCCGGCAGCGGCGTTTTTTGTGGGCAAGCGCCGGTAAAACCCCCATTAATCGCCGGGCTTTTACCGGCGCTTGCCAACGGGGTTTGTGCCCCGGCGCGGGCGGCGGCTAGGTTTGCGGCACGTTTCCCACACCCCCGCCGCCTTGGCCACGCCCACGCTCCAGATTTACGCCGCCATCGGCCACAACGCCGCCACCGGCACCGGCCTCTCGGCCGCGTCGTTCGGCGCGGCCCTGGCCCTGGCCGAAGCCAGCGGCGAGAAGCGCGTGGCCGTGCGCATCAACAGCGGGGGCGGCAACTGGCAGGAAGGCCAGACGATGTACGACCTGCTGAAGGCATCGGCCCTGAAAGTGGACACCTACGCCGTGGGCCTGGTGGCCTCGGCCGCCACGCTGCCCTTCATGGCCGGCACCAAGCGCCTCATCGCCGCCCACGCCAAGCTCATGATTCACGAGTGCGAGTCGGGCGCGGTGGGCGGCATCGCCGACCTCGAAAACGCCATCAACCAGCAGAAGGCCATCAACCACAGCATGGCCCAGCTCTACGCCACGGCCACGGGCCAGACGGTGGAGAAATGCGAGGCCCTGATGGCCGCCACCACCTACATGACGGCCGCCGAAGCCGTCGCCCTGGGCTTCGCCACGGGCATCATGCCCGACACCCAGGCCGCCCAGGCCCCGCCTGCCTCGCTGCCCACGGCTTCGCTCCATTCCTACTACGCCACCCTCCTCAGCGCCGCTGACATGAAGAACCTCCTCTTGCCCATCATGGCCGCCGCCGGCCTCACCACGCTCACCGCCGCCTCGCCCGACGCCGACCTCGCGACGGCAGTGCAGGCCGCATTCACCGACAAGGAAGCCGCCAAGAAAGAAGCAGCCGACGCCACCGCCGCCCTGGCCACGGCCACCGCCGCCCTCGACGCGGCCAACAAGAAAATTGCCGACATGGAGGAAGAGGAAGCGAAGGCCACGGCTGCCGCCGCCGAAACCGCCGTGGCTGCCGCTGTCGAGGCCGCCATCAGCAGCGGCCGCATCCTGGCCGGGCAGAAGGAGAAGTACACCGCCCTGGCCAAACTCGACCTCGGTGCCGTGACGGCCGTCTTCGCCGAAATGCCGGCCCGCAAGTCGGTGGGCGACCTCAACGCCAGCATCGGCGCCAACGCCGGTGGCACCGGCACAACTCCCCGCCTGACCGCCGCCGGGGCGATGGCCGAAATTTCGGCCAAGGCCCGCGCCTAGCTTTTTCCATTCATCCCCACCGCCGCCTAACCCCGCCGCATCATGCCGCTCGCAATCCAGGACACCACCTACGCCGGCGAAGCCGCCAGCCAATTCATTGTCAAGTCCGTCGTCGGCAACGAGCTGGTGGCCGGCGGCCACGCCTACGTGAAGGACGGCATCAAAAAGAAATTCACGATTCCGCGCCTCACCGTGCGCGACATCATCCAGGACAGCAAGCCCACGCCCGTGTCGCCGACCGATGCCAAGGGCGACTCGAAGGTGGATGCCCGCACCCTGGAGCCGATGGAGTACATGGTGTACGACGAGTTCAACCCGCGCGACTACGAGGACCACTGGTTCGCTAGCCAGCTCAACGAGACGCTGATTGACCGCCGCCTGCCCGTCACGATTGAGTCGGTCATCATCCAGGAGTACCTAAAGGTCCACAACCAGTACCTGGGCCAGGCCGTGTTGCAGTCGAACAAAGCGGCCGCCGCCGGCTCGTTCCAGGCCCTCAACAAGCTCACCTACTTCGACGGCCTCATCACCCGCGCCCGCCTCGACGTGGCCGTGCCGAAAGTGCCCAGCCCCGTGGCCCTGACCGAGGCCAACGTGGCCGCCGCCTTCAAGGGCACGCTGGCCGCCGTGAACAAGAACGTCCTCTACGACCCGGCCCTGAAGTTCTTCGTGAGCTACGCCACGGCCCAGCTCTGGGAAAACGCCCAGCAAAACGCCGGCTTCAAGGGCATCGACAACACCCAGGCCGGGCTGATGCGCTTCGGGGGCCGCACGGTGGTGCCCTTGTACGGGATGCCCGACAACACCATCCTGCTGGCCAAGGGGTCGGCCGACCTCAAGTCGAACCTCTGGATTGGCATGAACTCGGTGGACGACGCCTCGCTCACCTTCCAGCGCCTGCAAAACAACTCCGAACTCTACTTCATCAAGATGCTGATGAAGGTGGACACGAACTACGGTTTTTCGGAAGAGCTGGCGCTTTACACGCTCTAGCCACTTCCCGGCAGTGGCCGGGCGGCAGCTATCAGCGCGTCAGCCCGCCCGGCGCTAGCGGCGGCCACTCCCGGCGGGTGGCCGCCCTTTGCGGTGCCACCCCACTCGTTTTTTAGCTTTTCGCCATGCGCATCAACCACAAAGCGGCCATCAACCACACCTTCAACGTCTGCGACGACCTGACCGAGGTACACGTGCTGCCCAACGGCGACCACTACTTCGACCGCACCACGGCCGAGGCCGCGCTGCGGAAGGACGAGAAGCTCGTGACGCTGGACCGCGACGACAAGGAATTGACCGAAAAGGCCGAAGCTAAAAAAGCCTAGCCCCCAACGCCTAGCCCCGCCATGCGCCTCGAACTCCGCCGCACCACCTACACCCGCGAAAGCACCGTCGGCGAACTCTTCGCCGACGGGGTGTTCGAGTGCTACGTGCTGGAAGACGTGGTGCGCCCGGCCGGGCAAAAAGCCTTCGGGCGCACGGCCATCCCGGCGGGCACCTACGGCGTGGCCGTGACGATGAGCAACCGCTTCCGGCGGCTCATGCCGCTGCTGCTCGACGTGCCGGGCTTCACCGGGGTTCGCATCCACAGCGGCAACACGGCCGCCGACACCGAGGGCTGCCTGCTGCTGGGCCTGGACCGCAAGACCGACTTCGTGGGCCGCTCCCGCGACGCCTACAGCCGGTTTTTTCCGCGCTTGCAGGATGCCCTGAAAAATGGCCCCGTCCGCCTCACCATCACCGACGCTCCCCGTGCCCGCTAACTCCTCTTCCGCTCTGTACCTGCCCGAGTGGGTGAAGTGGGCCGCCGGCGTGCTGCTGACCCTCAACGCCAGCATGGTGGGGGGCGTGGTGCGCTACGAGGCCCGCATGACGGCGATGGAAACCGCCTTCAACGACCACCAGCGCAAGTACGACGACCACGTGCAGGATGCCAAGACCATCCGCGCCGGCATCGAAGCCAAGTTGCACGACGTGGACACCCAACAAACCGCCATCCTGGCCGCCATCGCCGACGTGCGGGTGAACGTGGCGGCCCTCACGGGACACTTCGGTATCAAGCCCCGCCCCGCCGCCGCCAACTGACCCCCGCCATGCGCCAGCCCGCTTCCCTGCTTTTTGCCCTGTTGCTGCTGCTGGCCGCCTGCCAGCCGCTGCGCGGGCTGCTGGCCCCGCCCCCGGCCCGGCAACTGGGCCGGCAACTGGGCCGGCTACTCACGGCCCACCCCGAGTTGCTGACCCGCGACACCGTACTCGTGCATGACACCATCACCGTGCCCGTGCTGCGGGTCGAAACCCGCTTCGTCGGCCGCACCGACCCCGTGCGGGCCAGCACCGACAGCCTGCGCTTTGCCGCCGCCCTCGACAGCCTGCTGCACCGCCTGCAAACCAGCCTCGACACCGCCGGCCGCCGCGCCGCCGTGCGCGGGGTGCAGGCGGTGGTGGGACGGGCGCGGCCCCGCTTCCCCGATACCCTCTGCTTCGACACCCTGGGCCTGCGCGGGCAGGTGTGGCGCACCGGCGCCGCCTACCGCCTGCGCCTGACGCGGGCCGAAACCCGGCTCGCCCACGCCGTGCCCGTGCTGGCCACCACCCTGCACCCCTGCGACTGCCCCACCGCCCCGCTGTGGCACGACCCGCGCACCTGGCCCTGGGCCTGGCTGCTGGCGGGCTTCGCCGGCGGGGTGTTCACCTGCTTGCTTCTCCGCCGCCGCTGATGCTCCGCCAACTCTACGACCGTTTCACCGCCGCCACGCCGCGCTTCTGGCGCACCGTGCAACAAGTAGCCGGGGCGCTGCTGGCGGCCGTGGTGGCGTTGCAAGCCGCCGGGGCGGGCGTGCCGCCCTGGCTGCTGCCCCACCTGCCCACGGCCTTCACGGTGCTCACCACCGTGGTGGCCGTGGCCCAATTCACCTGCTCCGACCCCCCGGCTCCGGCCGACCAACCCGCTTCCTGATTTATGGCCACCGTTTCACAGTTTACTGCCCGCCTGGGGGTACTGAAGGCCCGCCGAAAGGCGCTTGACGCCGACATCGCCGCCGCTGAAGCGGTCCTGGCGAAAGCGGAAAAAGCCGCCGCCAAACCCGCTCCCAAACCAGTCGCTGCCCGCGCGAAGGCCGCCAAAGCCAAACCGTCCACCCCCAAAAAGTAACCATGGCCCTTCCCGACATCACCATCTCCCGCGCCCAGGGCGGCCTGGGCCGGCAGCAGCCCACCGACGACGGCATTTCGGCCCTCATCACGCAAGGCGTGGCCGTGGCGGGCAAGCTGGTACTTGGCACCGTGTACGAGTTGCGCTCGCCCGAAGCCGCCGAAGCCATCGGCGTGCAAGCCACGGGCGTGTATGCCAAGACGCGCCGCCACCTCAACGAGTATTTCCGCCTCAGCCCTGGCGCGGTGCTGCTGTTCATGGCCGTGGCCCGCACCGTGCCGATGGCCGACATCTGCGACCGCGCCCTGGCGGTCGGGGCCAAGACGCTGCTGGCCAATGCCAACGGCCGCGTCAAGCAACTGGCCGTGTGCCTCAACCCGGCCAGCGGCTACACGGGCGTGACGACCGGCGGCCTCGACGCCGACGTGCTGGCCGCCATCGCCAAGGCCCAGGCCCTGGCCGTGGAAGAGTTCGCCCAGCACCGCCCGGTGGTGGTGCTGCTGGCCGGGCACGGCCTGGCCGCCGACCCGGCCGCCGCCCCCGACCTGCACGGCCGCAACAGCGACTTTGTGGCCGTGGTGGCGGGCACCGACCACGGCAACGCCCCCGGCGAACCCGCCATCGGCACCGCCCTGGGCGCGTTGAGTGCCGCCGCCGTCCACGAAAGCCTGGCCTGGGTACAGAAATTCAACCTCACCGGCGACGGGGCCTTCGTGCAGGGCGGCCTGAGCAACGGCAAAGCCCTGGCCGAGCTGCTGCCCGGCGACCTGGCCGCTTACGCCGATAAGGGCTTCATCGTGGCCCGCCAACACGCGGGCCTCGACGGCGTGTACTTCAGCGACTCGCCCACGGCCACGGCCCTGAGCAGCGACTACGCCTTCCTCGAAAACGCCCGCACCGCCAACAAGGCCGCCCGCCTGGTGCGCCGCGCCCTGCTGCCCGCCCTGAATGGCCCGCTGCCCCTGACCGGGGCGGGCCGCCTGCAACCCGACGCCATCGGCGAACTCGAAGCCCAGGCCACGGCCGCCCTCGACGCGGGCATGGCCCGCGCCGGCGAGGTGTCGGCCCTGGCCGTCGTCATCGACCCGGCCCAGGACGTGCTGGGCACTGGTACGCTGGCCGTGCGCGTGGCCATCGTGCCGGTGGGCGTGGCCAAACAAATCAACGTCCTGCTGGGCCTCACCAAAACCCTTTCCTAAGCCATGCCTGCCATTCAATCCGCGGTCGATACGCAAACCGTGCTCATCAACGGGCGGGCCTACGACTGGGCCTCGCTGAAACTGCGCCTGCTGGGCCAGCTCGTCCTCGGCGTGACGGCCGTGAGCTACGAGGAAACCCAGGAGAAGGTGAACAACTACGGCGCCGGCACGCTGCCCGTGAGCCGGGGGCTGGGCAAAATCGAGCCCAAGGCCAGCCTCACCCTCGAAATGAAGGAACTGGAGCGCATCATGGCCAGCGCCAAGGCCCAGGGCCTGCAACGCTTGCAGGACATCCCGCCCTTCCCCGTGGTGGTGGCCTACCTCAACGAGGCCAACGTCGTGGTGACGCACACGCTCAACAACTGCGAGTTTACCAACAACAAGCGCGAGGTGAAAAGCGGCGACACCCAGATTGAGGTGGAACTGGAATTGATTCTTTCGCACATCACCTGGTAACCATGAATTTAGCTGAACTCACCCCCGAAGGCATCGCGCAACTCAAAGCCCAGCACGGCGGGCTTTTCATGATTGAGGTAGCCATCGCCGACGGTGACGTGGCCGTGTGCTACCTCAAGCCCGCCAACCGCAACGTCATTGCCGCCGTGGCCCCCATGATGCGGCGCGGGCAGGTGGTGGAAGCGGGCGAGTGCATCCTGCAAAGCTGCTGGCTCCAGGGCGACCCCCGCCTGAACCCGGCCGCCGCCGAGTGCCACGAAATGGCCTGCGTGAGCGCCGCCCTGCAAACCGCCGACCTTATCGACGGGCTGACCGCCACCGTAAAAAAGCTCTAGCCGCCCCGGCCATTTCGGACAAAGACGGCGACGACGAGCTGCCCAAGATGGCAGCCCTCATCAGCCACTACCTGCACCTGCCCGACCCCGAAGGCCTCAGCGACGCGGCCTTCGGGGCCAAGTACCAGCAGGCCGACTGGCTGCGGCGGCACCCGGAGTACCGGCCCGTAAAACTCATCTAACCCGCGCCCGTGGCCAGCTTGCTCAACTTTCGCATCGGGGTCGAAGACCTGCTCGGCCCGCGCCTGACGGGCTTGCTCGCGCAGGCCCAACGCTTTGGGCGCGAAGTGGAACGGCCCCACCCGGTTACACTAGACAGCGGACGGTATTATGACAGTTTGGGCAAGATGCGGGAGGCAAACGGCCGGTTCGTGGCTGGAGCCAAGAGTGGTTTTGCCAGCGCCGAAAGCGGTGCGGGGGGCAGCGTAGCCGGATTAGGCGGTTTGTTAGCAAAGCTGGGCGGGGCGTTTGCCGTCTTTGAAGGTTTCAAGGGAATTGCCAAAATGGGGGCCGACCTCGAGCAAACCCGCATCCAGTTCGAAACCTTCACCGGCACGGCCGCCAAGGGCAACGCCGTGCTGGCCGACCTGCAAAAGTTCGCGCAGGTGACGCCCTTCGAGGACAACCAGGTGATTGCCGCCGGGCGGCAGCTGCTGGCCTTCGGCGAAGACGCCCAGAGCCTCAACCCCATCCTCACCAAGCTCGGCAACATCAGCAGCGCCACGGGCAAGGACTTTAACGAGCTGGTGAGCCTGTATGGCAAGAACAAGCTCTCGGGCATCATCCAGGGCGAAGACCTCAACCAGCTCAACGACTCCGGCATCCCGGTGATGGAGTCGCTTGCCCGGCAACTGGGCGTGACCACGGGCCAGGTGCGGAAGATGGGGGCCGAGGGCAAAATCAGCTTCTCGATGCTCAACACGGCCTTCGACGAGCTGGGCGGCCCGGCCGGCAAGTGGGGCGACCTGATGGACAAGCAAAGCAAGACGCTGGCCGGGCGCTGGAGCAGCCTCATGGGCTTCGCCCAGAACCTGGGCGGTAAGCTGGGCGAAATGCTGGTGCCCTTTTTGGGCAAGATAGTGGACGGGGGCAACGCCGTGCTGACGTTCGTGAGCACCAACGGCGACAAGATTTCGGCCATGCTGGCCCCGCTGGCCGACGCGGTGCAGCCGCTGGTGGCCGCGTTTTCGGACGTGTTCGCACAATTCGACGTGGGCCAGGGCAGCGGCGGGCTGCTGGTGGCGGTGTTCAACGGCCTGGCCACGGCCATCAGCTACCTCGCCCCGCCCCTGAAGATAGCGGCCGGCCTGCTGGGGGCGCTCATTGGCTACCAGGTGAAGGTGTACGGCGCCATCGCCAAGTTCCTTGAAACCAGCCCGCGCCTGCAAAAATTCTTCGCGGGCCTCTGGGAAGGGGCCGTGGCCGTGTTTCGGGGCATCGCCGAGGCGGCCACCAAGTTCCTGGGCGGCGTGGGCGACGTGATTGAGGGCGTGTTCACGGGCAACTTCGGCAAGATTAAGAGCGGGCTGCTGGCCACCCTCAACGGCCTGGGCGACGCGCAATTTGACAAGATTGGCCAGAAGGCCGCCGATGGGTTCGTGGGCGGCTACAAGAAAAGCTTTCAGAAAAGCACGCTTTTCGACACCCAAGCACCGGGCGCCGCCGAAAGCAGCGCCACGGCCTTCATGGGCGGCAACAAGAAAGCCGCCGGGGGCGCGGGCGGCCCCGGCCTCACCGCCGGGCTGAAGCAAGCCGCCGGGGCGGGCGTGGGCGGCGGAGCCTCGCGGGTGATGAACATCAAGCTCGAAATCCGCGAGATGCTCAACAACATGAAGGTGGAGGTGGCCAGCGCGGGCGAAGGAGCCGAGCGCATCGGGCAACTCATCCGCGACACGGTACTGGCCGAACTCAACGACGTCATGACCTTAACGAGCGAATAGGATGGAAACTTTAGGCAGTGCGTTTTCGATGCCCCAGCAGGCCGCCGGCTCCCTCAACGGGGCGGGCGGGCAGGTGGTGCTCGACCTGCGGGCGCTGACGGCCGAAGCCTTCGGCCGGTCGGGGCTGCGGCGTTTTGCCGTGGGGCAGCCCGGCGCGGCGCAAGCGAACGGATGCCAGTTTCCGGGCGTGGCGGGCACGGCCGCCGCGCCGGCCACCCGCACCGGGCTGCTGGGGCTGCCCGTGTTCGTGGCCGTGGACCTGGGCGCGGCCACCAACCCCGCCACCGGGGCCACGGCGGCGGGCGTGTCGCTGCTCGACCCGCTGGTGACAGTGGCCATGCCCTTCAACGTGGTGAAAACGAGCATCACCGGCCGGCGGGGCACGGTGAAGGAGTTTATTGCCCAGGACGACTACGCCGTGAGCATCCGCACCATCCTGGCCACCGACCCGCTGGCTCCCGGCCGCACCGCCTACCCGCTGGCCCAGGTGCAGGCCCTGCGCGACCTGCTGGCCCTGGGCGTGGCCCCGCCCGTGAGCGGCTGGCTGTCGGACGTGTGGGGCATTCATTCCCTCGTGGTGCTCAACGCCCGCTTCGAGCCGCTGCCGGGCTTCACCAATTTGCAGGCCGTCGAACTCGACTGCCTGAGCGACGACCCCATCGAACTGAGCTTGTAGATGTTGTACCCCTCTTGTGAAATTTCCATCGGCACGCTGCCCGCCTTCGACTTCGTACACGAGGTGAAGGTGGAAAGCGCGTGGCAGAAATTCACCGACACGGCCACCATCACGCTGCCGCGCAAATTGCGGCTGCTGCGCCAGGGCCAGGCCATGCAACTGCCCGACCTGGTGCAGGTGGGCGACGCCGTGACCATCAAGTACGGCTACGACGGGGCGCGGCGGACGGAGTTTGCGGGCTACGTGGCGGCCCTGAAGCCGGGTACGCCCTGGGTGGTGGAGTGCGAAGATGCGATGTGGGCGCTGAAACGGCGGGCGCTGAAAAGCGTGTCGTGGCGGGCGGCCACCTTGCGCCAGGTGCTGGCCTACGTGCGCGACCAGAACGGCCTGGCCTTCGAAATCGAGGAGTTGGGGGCGCTGACGGTTGGCAAGTACGCCATCAACCAAGCCACCGGGGCGCAGGTGCTGGACGACCTGAAAAAACGCTTCGGGCTGTGCTGCTTCTTCCGGGGCGGGCGGCTGGTAGCGGGCAACCCCTACAACCACCAGACGGCGGCCACCCACCGCTACGCCTTCGCCCACAACGTCGTGGCCAGCGACCTGGCCTACACCCGTGCCCAGGACGTGGCCCTGCACTTCCGGGCCAGCTCGACGCAACCGGACGGTAAGAAGCTGGTGTGGGACGAAACCGGCACCACCAAGCCCGCCGCCAAGCAAGGCACCCCGCCGGCGGCCACCGCCTTCAGCGCCGGCCTGGGCAAGGGCGAGCTGCGCGAGCTGCAAGCCCCGCCCGGCTTGGCGCTGCCCCAACTCGAAGCCTGGGCGCGGGCCGAGATGGGCCGCCTGCGCTTCGACGGCTACCGGGGCGGCCTCACCACCTTCGGCAACCCGGCCGCCGAACACGGCGACGTGGCCGAAATCAGCGACCCGGACTACCCCGAACGGGCCGGGCGCTACTACATCGACAGCGTGACGAAGACCTTCGGCGTGAACGGTTCGCGCCGCCAACTAAAGCTAGGACCCAAAGCATGAGACACATCCTTCGCCCCCGCGCCCTGACCACCTGCCAGACCGCCGCCGGGCACCCCGTGCGCGTGGTGTCGGCCACCGACTTCGACGAAAGCGTGAAGGTCGTGAGCCTCCGAACCGGCCTGCGCTTCACCACAACCCGCGCCGACCTGTTTGAGAAAGGGAGCAAGTAGCAACCCCCAACAAGAAACAAGAAACAAGAAACAAGCACCATGCGCGAAGAACTCCGCCGCTTCATCCTCAGCCACGTACCCACCCAAAGCCTGGGCGGCACGGTGCTGCGCGTGAACGCGGCCCGCGCCCTGTGCGACGTGCAGCCCGCCGACCCCGAAGCGCCGCAGTTGCTCGACGTGCAACTGCGGGCCGTGGACGACGGCAGTAGTAAAGGCTTCGTGCTGTGGCCCGTGGTGGGCAGCGCCGTGGTGGTGGGCCTACTCAACAACGACCCGGCCGACGCCTACGTGGCCGCCGTGAGCCGGGTGGAAGCCTTCACGCTGGCCACGGGCACCGACAGCCTGGCCGCGCTGCTGACCGACCTGCTCGTGGCCGTGCAGCAACTCACCGTCACGACCGGCACCGGCCCCAGCGGGCCGCCCATCAACCTGCCCGCCTTCCAGGCCCTGGCCCAACGAACCAGCCAACTCCTTCGCTCCTGACCCATGCTCGACACCGCCACCGCCGAAGCCGCCATCGTGGCCCTGCTCGATGACCTCGCCGCCCGCACCGACAACCCCGCCCAGGCCCGGCGGGATTTTGCCCGCGACCTCGTGGCCGCCGTGGCCGCCCTCCTCCGCACGGCCACCTTCTTGCCCGCTACCGCGCCCGTGACCACGGCGGGCACGGCCGCCGCCCAAACCGGCACCGCCAACCTCGCCGCCGTTCGCCTGACCTGACCTGACCCCATGCCCACCCTTGCCACCGACCTTTTGCTCGACGACTACGACCTGGCTTTCACCGAGGCCGGCGACCTGGCCGTGGGCGCCAGCGACAGCCAGCACGTGGGGCTGCTGCTGCTCACCCACCCAGGCGAATGGCGCGAACACCCCACCGTGGGCGTGGGGCTGCGCGAGTGGCAAAGCGGCCCGCTGGGCGCGGCCCAGGCCGCCGCACTGCAACGCGAGGTAGCTGTGCAGTTGGGGCTGGACGGCTACGAAATCCTTGAAAACGACCTGCGCGACTTGTCGGCGGCGCGGCTTAACGCGGTACGGAAATGAGTGCCACCACCATCACCGCCGGCCAGAGCCTAGTGGACGTGACCCTGCAAGAGCTAGGCAGCGTGGCCGCCCTTTTCGACCAAGCCGACGCGGCGGGCGTGTCCATCACCGACGCGCTGACACCCGGCCAGGTGCTATCGGTGCCGGCCAGCGCGGCGGCGGTGCCGGCCGTGGTGGGCTACTACGCAGGGCGCGGCTACCGCGTGAATACCCAGGCCCCCGCGCCCGGTCCGCCGCCGCCTGCCCCCGGCGACTTTTCGCATTTAGATTTTTCA
>JANYFQ010000025.1 GCA_025362615.1 Hymenobacter sp.
GGCCAAACCAGAACGTGCCGGACCGGTTAATCCGATGATTGCTACGAGTTAAGTTCAGCGCGGAACTCCGCCGAAAAGGACAGCCGCAGGCGGGCAAATAATCCCACGGGCCATCGTTTTAACCGCCGCCGTAGCCTCTGCGTACTGCCTGATGCCCCAATTTTAGCTTATGTCCGCTACCATCATCGCCCTGCACTACTGGGCCGGCTCCGGCCGCGAATACGACGTGCTGCGCCCGCTGCTGCCCGAAACCAAGCTGCTCACTCCCGACCTGCCCGGTTTTGGGGCGCAGCCGGTGCCGCCGGGGTTCAACTACACGGTACGGGCCTACGCCGACTGGGTAGCCGCCTACGCTCAGGCGCAGCAGGTGACGGATTTTACGCTCGTCGGGCACAGCATGAGCGGCAAGATGGCGCTGGCCCTGGCCGCCCGGCAGCCGGCGGGCCTGCGCCGGCTGGTGCTGCTGTCGCCCTCGCCGCCGGCCGGCGAGCCTATGTCGGAAACGGACCGGGCGGCTTCCCTGGCCGCCTACGGCAAGCCGGAGGAGGCCGAAAAGACCTTCCGCAAAATCACCCGGCAGCCCCTGCCCGCTGCGTTGCGCGCCCACGTCATCGCCGACAACCTGCGCAGCACCGAAGCCGCCTGGGCCACCTGGCTGCTGGCGGGAGCCCGCGAAGACATCAGCGCCCAAATGCCGCACCTGAACGTGCCCTGCCACCTGCTGGTGGGAGCCGACGACACGGCCATCACGCCCGCTTCGCAGCGCCGCCTCACGCTGCCGCTGCTGCCGGCCGGCACCCCGTTCGAGGTGGTGCCCGATGCCGGACACCTGCTGCCGCTGGAAGCCGCGGCTGCCGTGCGCCGGGTGCTGGGTTAAAACTGTCATTCCGGCCGAAGGGAGGAAACTGAAGCAGAACTTGCGCCCGGCAGCTTTCTCGCAGAGTTTCGCAGAGGTAAAACGCAGAGGTACGCAGAGTATCAGGCGCGACCTCTGCATGCCTCTGCATACCTCTGCGAAACTCTTCGAAACTCTGCGAGAACTATTTGCGATAAACCAATCGCATAAGTTCTGTAAACCGAAACCGTGCAACGGCGCTCCCCGGATTCCTTTCTACGGTCAGGATGACGGGCCTCCTACTCCAATGCCCGGCCGCGAAACAGCAAATAGCCCAGATGCCCGAAGATGCCAAATCGCTCGGAAGGGTCGTCGTAGAAGCGGGCGTGCAGGGCCAGCGGCCCCACAGGGGTCTGGAAGATGAGGCCCGTGCTGGCCGTCACGCGGGGCCGGTCGAAGCCCGACTTGCGCACGGCCTGTTGCAAATCGCCCTGCACCAGGGGCTGGCCGTTGAGGTGCACGTAGACTTCGGTGCGCCACTCCAGCTTTTTGAGGAAGGGCTGGGTGTAGCGTAGGCCCACGGCCGCGTAGCGCGCCGAGCGGTAGGAGTCCAGAAACAGGGTGCGCGAATCGGGCAGCGGGGCAAACACCGGGGCCGTGGTTTGCGACGAGCGGAAGTTGGTGAACGTGGGCTGGTTGCTGGCCATCAATTCGCCAAAGTAGCCGAAGGCGTGGCGCTCCTTGCCCAGGGCAAAGTAGCGCTCCACGGTGGCCCGGAACTGGACCCACTCGCGGTGCTGCGAGCTGCCCGGCTGCTGGGCCGTGGAGCCCGGCGTGTAGGTGGAGGACCCCGTGACCCCGCGCAGCGTGTACACGTAGCGGTGGCCGCTGGTCGAGTACTGCTTGCGGTTCAGGGTGTTGCGGGCCACGCGCAGGGCTCCGGTCACGCCCCGGAACACGGTGGCATCGAGCACGTCGGAGCTGTTGATTTCCTTGGAGTTGGTGTACTCGTCCTTGGTCACGAAGGTGGCCAGGTCGAGCAGGAACCGGCTGCGGTAATTGGGGCTGATGCCGAACTGCCCGCCCAGCTTGGTGTCCTGCTGCCGCACCTGGGTGTTGATGACGTTGCGGCCCAGCACGCCGCCCGTGTTCTGAAAATCCCACTGGTTGTACGTCACTTCGGGCTCGAAGAAAAACGGCAGCCGGGCCGGCACGTTGATGCGGAACAAGCCGTGCGTGCCGTTGTAAAAACGGCCCAGGCT
>JANYFQ010000070.1 GCA_025362615.1 Hymenobacter sp.
CCCGGCTTTGCTGTGGAACCCCTTCGGGGTAAAAACCAACCCTTAACTACCAACTTTTAACTTCGCCAACACCCCCATGTCTCACCTCACCCGCCTCGTCCTACTCCTGGCCACCGTACTCGCCCTGGGCAGCTACTACGAAGCCGGCGACGACACGGCCCTGACCTGGCTTTTCAGCGGCGTGACGGCGGCGGCCCCGGTGGCGGCGGTGCCGCTCTACTTTCACGGCTACGGGCACTTGCTGGCGGCGGCGTACGCCGCCGCGCCGGGTGTGCCGTGGTTCGGGCTGCTGCTCGGGGGCTTGCTGCTGGCGGCCACGGCCTTGTTTTTTGACGTGCTGGTCACCGCCCTGCGGCCCCACCTGCGGCCGGGGCCGCTGGCGGCGGTGCTGGCGACGTTTTTTGTAGTGGGCTGGCTCGAACACTGGCTCTGGTTCAGCTACGTGCGGGTGGGGCTGCTGCTGGCGGCCGCCGCCGTGCTGTGGGCGGCGCAGCGGCCGGGGCGGGCGGGGCCGCTGCTGCTGGGGCTGGCTGGGCTGGGGGCCGCCTGGGCCTTGCGGCCGGGGCTGGCCGTGCTGGGCTTCGCGGCCGTGCTGCCGGCGGCCGTGCTGCTGGCCGGGGGGCTGCGCCGCGCCGCGCCGCTGCTGCTGGCCGGGGCCGGGCTGCTGGCCGGGGCCACGGTGTGCCTCAGCCTGATGCAGCCCCCCGCCGCCGCCCGCACCCGCGTGCTCGACAGCTACCTGGCCGCCGTGCTCGACTACGACCACCTGACCCCCGCCCCGCGCACCCCCCGCGACAGCCTGGCCGTCGAAGCCACCCGCCTCTGGCTCCTCGGCGACTCCGCCCTCACCAACGCCGCCCTCTACCAGCGGGCGTACCGGTTTGAGGCGGCCGATTTTTTTGGGCGCGTGCTGCCCCACAAGCTCGGGCAGCGGCTGGGCCTGCTGGCCCGCGACTACTTCCCGCTGGCGCTGGCGCTGGCCGCCACCCTGCTGGCCGCCGCCCGCCTGCGCGGCCCCACCGGGCGCTGGTTCTGGCTGGTGCAACTGGCCTTTGCCGCCGCCCTGCTGGCCTTCGCCGGGCTGCTGAAACTGCCCCCCCGCGCCGCCCTGCCCCGCCTCGATTGCTGGCTGCTGACCAACCTCTTGTTCCTGCTCAAAGCGCGGGCCGAGCCGGGCCAGCCGGCCGGCCCGGACGCGCACAGCCCGCCCCGCCCCGCCGCGCCCAACCTGGCCGCCTGGCTCTGGCCCGTGCGCTGGCAGCGGCGGGCGCTGGCGGCGGCGGGTGTGCTGGCCCTGGGCCTCTACGGGGCCAAAACCCTGCACCGCCGCCAGGTGCTGCAAGCCGAACAAGCCCGGCACGAGGCCGTGCTGGCGGCCGTGCGCAAGTGGCCGGCCGGCGAAACAGCCGTGCTGGGCGGGGCCAACGACCTGGGCAAAAGCCTCTCGCCCTTCCGGCCCGCTGGCCTGGGCCGCCGGGCCGTGCTGCAACTCACCGGCTGGCCCGCGCACGACGCTTCGCAACTGGCCCTGCGCCAAAAGCTGGCCGGCACCACCGACCTGGCCACCTGCCTGCGCCGCGTGGCCGACAAAACCAACGCCCGCTACGACCCGCCTTATCCCTGGCTGCTGACGCCCGAAGTAGCCGCCTGGCTCGGGCGCTACCTGGCCGGCCCCGTGGCCTGGCAGCCGCAGCGGCGCGGTGCCAGCCAAAACGCCCGCCCTACCCCGGAGCCGCCCGCCACCCAACTCACGTACTACGACCTGGTGCCCCGCCCGCCGCAGCCCAGGCCATAATGTTGTACCCGCCGCCCTGGCTTTGAGCAGGACCTTTGCGGGGTGAATGGTTGAATTGTCGCATTGTTTAATTGTTGTTGGCGAATGCGGCTGTCCCGCAGTGGGCGCAGTGGCAAAAACGCAGTGCCATCCTGATGACGTAAGAGCAACAATTTAGCAATTCAACAATTCAACAATTAAAAAACCATGCCCGCCACCCGCACCTCGCGCTCCGAAGTCCTGCACCACCTCGAAGGCTTTTTGTCGAAAAACCTCGACGGCTTTCTTAAAAAAGTAGAAGACTCCTGGCAGCCCGCCGACTTTTTGCCCGATGCCCGCCTCGATACCTTTTTTGACGAAGTAAAACAGCTCCGCGAGAAGGCCAAAAACCTGAGCTACGACCTGCTGGCCGTCCTCATCGGCGACACCATCACCGAAGAAGCCCTGCCCAATTACGAAGCCTGGTTTTACCAGCTCGACGACCTGAGCCGCGACCGCCACAGCCCCTGGAGCCAGTGGATACGCGGCTGGACGGCCGAAGAAAACCGCCACGGCGACCTGCTCAACCGCTACCTCTACCTGAGCGGGCGCGTCGATATGCGCGAAATGGAGGCCAGCACCCAGTACCTCATCAACGACGGCTTCGACCTGGGCACGGCCCACGACCCGTACCGCGCTTTTGTCTACACCAGCTACCAGGAGCAGGCCACCAACATCTCGCACCGCCGCGTGGGCCAGCTCGCCCGCCTGGCCGGCGACGACGGCCTGAGCAAGATTTGCGGCATGATTGCCGGCGACGAAAACCGCCACGCCCGCGTGTACAAGTCGTTCGTGGAAAAGATTTTTGAGGTGGACCCCTCCGAAATGATGCTGGCCTTCGAGGACATGATGCGCAAGAAAATCGTGATGCCGGCCCACTATATGCGCGAGCTGGGCATCGAGATGGGCAAAACCTTCGGCCACTTCACCGACGCCGCCCAGCGCATCGGCGTGTACACCAGCGCCGACTACACCGACATCCTCGACTCGCTGCTGGCCGACTGGAAAATCGCGCACCTCACCGGCCTCACCGCCGCCGCCGACAAGGCCCGCGACTACCTCATGGCCCTGCCCAACCGCCTGCGCCGCGTGGCCGACCGGATGCCCGTGCCCCGGCTCGAATACCGGTTCAAGTGGATTGACTGACCCGACGTTACGCGGGCCGTTGCTCGTTGCTGGTTGCTGGTTGCTCGTTGCTTGTTAGCGGCTTCTGAGTGGTTTTTGAGGCAACAAGCAACGAGAAACAAGCAACAACACAAGGTCCTCAAATTGCCCGCGCAACAGCCGGGGCGAACCCGGCACCCCGCCACAACCAGTGAAACGCCAACATCCCCCGGCGGCCCCACCCCAAAGGGCAGGGCCGCCGGGGGATGTTGGCGTTTCGGCCCCCGCAGCAGTTCGGCGCGGGCCTGCCCGGCGTGCTACCCCCTACACCACCGCCCGGCGGGCCGTGACGGCGGCAATCAGCGTGTCGAGCACGGCGATGTTGCCCGCCACGGTGTCGCGGTCCAGCTCTTTTTCGAGCAGGGCCAGGGTGCCGTAGTTTTCGACGCGGCCGATGAGGTTGTTGGCGCGGGTTTCGTAGCGGTTGAGCATATTCTGGTTGCGGCGCTTGTCGTCGCCGTCGGCCAAGGCGTTCACCACCGGGGTGAGGCCCGCAATGAGGGCCTGGGTGGCGGCCAGGTCGGCCTCGGCGCTGGTCGAGTCGTTCCAGTTGGCCAGTTGAAACGTGAGGTTGTTGAGGCGGTTCACCAGGCCGGTGCGCTCGCGTTGCTTGGTGGCCAGCAGCGCGTCGCACTGGGCGGCGGTGGCGAGGAGGTTGACGGAAAAAGCCATGAGGGAAAAAGAGGGAAAAAATGAGAAAAAAAGCATCCGCGCCGCAGCGCGTAGCCGGGCCATCAACTGCGGTACGGCGGCGGTTATTGTGCGCCCCCGCCATTCTTTTTCAGCGCGGCCCTTTTTCGGCGGGCGCGGCGGGTGCCGGCGCGGCCAGGGCATCGGCCTCGGCCCGCAGCCCGGCAATGCGCCCGGCCAGCCGGGCCTGGGCCGTGGCCCCGCTGCGGGCCAGTTCGGCGCGGGCCTCGGCGGCAAAGGCGGCCAGCCACGCCGGGGGCGCGGTGCCGGCCGGGGCCAGCGCCTGCGCGAGCACGGGCAGG
>JANYFQ010000107.1 GCA_025362615.1 Hymenobacter sp.
CACCGCGCGTCGGAGACGCGAAGCCAGTGAACACGCGGTAAAAACGCGCGCCAGCGGCATCATCGCCCCCTTTATAAACAGCTTCAACACCCAGGAACCCAACACCCAACAATACCCAACAACTTTGGCGTAGGCTTCTCCATCACAAACGGCCGTAAATAAACCGCGTTTGCATATCGGTCACGAAGTCGGGCGTGGCTTGCAGTAGCCGGTTACGAACCGCTACCAGCGCCGGGTTTTCCAGTTGGGCCAGTCGGCCCACCAGTGCCGAACGCCGCCCGATGGCCTGGGTACGCGCCCGACGCTGCTGCTCGAAGGTGCGGAATGCCACCGTTGGGTGCGGGCTTTGGCGGAAGGCGGCAGCCAGCGCAAAAGCGTCTTCCAGCGCCTGCCCAGCGCCCTGGCCGAGGTTGGGCGTGGTGGCGTGGGCGGCATCGCCGAGGAGCAGGACGCGGCCGAAAGCGAAGCGCGGCAGCGGGGGCATGTCGGTAATGTCGTGCCAGAGCAGGGCCTCGGGCGGCGTGGCGGCCAGCAGGGCGGGCACGGCGGCGTGGTAGTCGGCAAAACGGCGGGCCAGGTCGGCCGGGCCGTAAGCGGCGAAGGCCGAGTCGGCGGGCTGAGGCGCGTTGAGGCAGCAAAACCAGTACACCTGCCCCCGGCCCACGGGCACGTAGCCGAAGCGCCCGGTGCGCCCCCAGGTTTCGCGGAATAAGTGCGGGCCTTGGGCGGGCAGCAGCCCAGCCGGGGCTGATACCACGGCCCGCCAGCAGGTGTAGCCCGCGTAGCGCGGCCGGGCCGCCGGCAGCAGTTGCGCCCGCACGGCCGAGTGCAGGCCGTCGGCGGCCACCAAAGCCGCGCCGTTGGCAGTTTGGCCGTTGGCAAAGTGCGCCGTCACCCCGCCCGATGTGAGCGTAAAACATTTGAATACGTGGTTGGTACGAATGATTTCGGGCGGGAGCTGGGCCAGCAAGATGGCTTGCAGGCGGGCGTGGCGCAGGGCCAGGTTGGGGTGGGGGCGAAAGTGCCGCCGCACGTAAGCGCCCGAGTTCACCGTCAGCAGCGGCCGGCCGGCTTCGTCGGCCAACTGTAAGCCGCTGACGGGTACGCCAGCGGCCTGCAACTCGTCGGCCAGGCCCAGTGCAGCCAGCTCGCGCACTACGTTAGCTCCCAGCACCAAGCCGGCCCCTACCGCGCCAATGGCCGGTGCCGCTTCGTACACCCGCACCGCCACCCCCTGGCGGTGCAGGGCCAGCGCCGTAGCCAGCCCGCCAATGCCGCCGCCGATGATGAGGAGTGCCATTGCTGGTTTAATTGTTTAATTGTTGCATTGCTTAATTGTTGCTCATACGGTTTCTGAACGGCACTGCGCCCACTGCGTTTTACCACTGCGCCCACTGCGGGACATGAGCACTCGCCAGCAACAATTAAGCAATGCAACAATTAAGCAATTCAACCTCAATTGATACGTACTGCCCCGGCCACCGAGTCGGTGGCGAGCACGGCAAACGCCGTGGCCCGCACAGTGTGGCCATCGGCCAGCAGCAGGCTGGGGCGCAGGCGCAAGCCCAGGCGCAGGGGGCGGCGGCGGCGGTCGGCGAGGCCCACGGCGAAGTTGCGCAGCACCGGCAGCGCGTCGTTGCCCAGCAGTGGGCGGGTGTTGAGCTCGAAGGTGAAGGGCAGCGCCACCGGGGTGCTGGTGGCGGGCAGCGGCAGGTTGGTCACGGCCCGGCCGCTGCCCAGGGGCTTGCCGTCGATGGTCACTTCGTAGTCGAAGCCGGTGAGCGTAGCGCTTTGCTGGTCGGGGTTCTGGGCTTCCAGCGCAAGCTGCATTCGCAGGGGCAGCGCCCCGCCCACGTACTCGCGGATGAGCTGGCTGCGGCTGGTCAGGTTCAGGTCTTCGGGCTTGCGTAAGCCCCGCACGTCGAGGCTGCCCAGGGTAGCCGCCTCAATGCGCAGCAGCCGAAATTGCAGCGGCACCGCGCTGGGTGTTTCCTGCATTTGCTCGCCCAGCGAACACTGCGCCAGGGCCAGGCCCAGCAGCGAAATACCCAAGAATTTTACCTTAGAAAGTACCCGTTTGTTCATTGCTTTTGTTGTCAATTTTGCGTCGTCGCCGTTCAGGTCGAAGTTACGTAATGTTGGCGCAACCGGTCGTAGCCCGGCCAGCTCAGAATAGCCTGGCCAGCACCCACAGCAGCAGCGTCAGGCCCAGCGTGGCGCTGCCGAAAGCCAGGATGACGCGCCCGTGGTAGCGGTCGCCTTCCGAAAAACCGGGCACCTGCCGGCCGTCGGGCAGGGTTTTGCGGGAGCGCCACAGGCTCCAGCCAATGGCCATGCCGATAACGCCGCCCAGCAGGGCCAGGGCATAACCAGCCACTATCCAGCCGGTGGGGCTGGGGTCGGGGGCAGCCAGGGCCGCCGTGTGCTGCGTCCGCAGCGCCTGCAAAATTTCATCGGTCACGGCCTCGCCGCGCTCGCGCAGCAGGCGGGCGGCCAGGGCCACGTCGGGGGCGCTCCAGGCGGCGGGCTGGGCCAGCAGTTCCCACAATTCGGCGTTGCTGAAGCCGAAAAGGTAATGGTCGTTTGGCAACTCGCTCGTGTCCAGGTCAATGGATGCCTGGTATTCTTCCAGCAAGTGGGCATCGCGGAAGTCGCCGGGCCGCAGGCGCACCACAAACTGCTCGTCCGAAGCCACGCCCAGCGCCGCGTTGAAACGGGCCAGGGCGTGGTCGGTGGTGTAGGCAATGCGGGCCTCATCGAGCAGCGCCAGCAGCGGCGCGGCCACGGCCGGGTTGGGGTAGGTGCGGAAGGTAAGCAGGTCGGACATTATTTTCTGTCAAATCAACGACTGGTCGGGAAGACCGGCCCTTTAAAGTCGCTTGCAAATGTTTTGCAACAGCACCGTTTCGTACGTCAGGTACTGACCCCTGATTTTACGTTCCGTAACGATGCACGACTGCAATATCAGGCGGTCGGACGGGTCAATCCCGACGTGGTAAACGATGCCGCCCGCCTTCGTCCCCCCGTAGGCCAGCAGGTATCTTCCGCTGACCACGGTGTATTTTTTTCGGAGAATTTTATCCAGGTCTGGCGACTTGCCGTGCTGTCCCATTACCGTAATCCGCCCCTCAGAAAAGGTCAAAAAAATCCTTTCGTCCTTCGGAACCAATCGGGCGCTCCGGTAAAACCTTTGCTCCTTCAGCACCGCCGAATCGCGGTGTACAACCGAGCGGCAAACCACGCTTTCCCAACGCCCTTCCAACGCCTTGGGGTCCAGTATCCGCGTCAGCGTGTCGAGTTGGGCGTGAGGCGTGGCCGAAGGCAAGCACCGCCAAGTGCTTACCCCGTCCAAAACGAAGGACAGACCCATTTGGGTACGCTTGATTTCGGGAGTCATGAACCGTTCGTATTTCGCGTAGTCCTGCTCCCAATACTCAAACACCGGCCGGGGCAACGCCGTGGCGTAATTGACTGCGAACGTGGTCGTATCGGGCACCGTTGGCGTGCCGGCCCGGCCTTGCCCGAATGCCGTACTGCCCGCACAAAGCAACAGCAACAGCCCCAAAACGCCAAGCAACCGCATAAACCCGCACCCATTGTTCATGCCCGAAAGGTAAGCGCCAAAAAGAAAAAGGCCGGAAGCAAACGCCCCCGGCCTTCCCGAAAAACCAACCCTCACCTCAAACGAACCCAACAAACCAACCGTAACCAGCCGCGCCAGCGGCGTTCCGTTTCATCCGTCAAATTCGTTTGAATCAGCGGTCAAGTCGTGTGGATTACTTTGTGTTCACTTCCTCGTAGTCCACGTCGGTCACGTTGTCGTTGGCCGGTTGGCCCTGGCCGCCGCCACCATCGCCGGCCGCGCCGCCAAAATCAGCGCCGGGAAAACCGCCCGGTTGCCCACCCTCGGCTCCGCCGGCGGCGTACATCTCCTGCGAAGCCGCCTGCCAGGCCGTGTTGATGGCCTCCATTGCGGTGTCGATGCGGGCAATGTCTTTGCTTTCGTGGGCGGCTTTGAGGTCGGTCAGGGCAGCTTCAATAGCTGTTTTGTTGCCGTCGCTCAGCTTTTCGCCGTACTCTTTGAGCTGCTTTTCGGTCTGGAAAATCATCGAATCGGCGGCGTTCATTTTGCCGATGCGCTCGGTTTCGGCCTTGTCCGAATCGGCGTTGGCGGCGGCTTCGTCGCGCATCCGCTTGATGTCGGCGTCCGAGAGGCCGGAGCTGGCTTCGATGCGGATTTTCTGCTCCTTGCCCGTGCCCTTGTCCTTGGCCGTCACATTGAGGATGCCGTTGGCGTCGATGTCGAAAATGACTTCGATTTGTGGCACACCGCGCGGGGCGGGCGGAATGCTGTCCAGGTGAAACTTGCCGATGGTACGGTTCTGGCTGGCCAACGGCCGTTCGCCTTGCAGGACGTGGATTTCCACGCTGGGCTGGTTGTCCGAGGCCGTCGAGAAGGTTTCTGATTTTTTGGTCGGGATGGTGGTATTGCTCTCAATGAGCTTGGTCATCACGCCGCCCATCGTTTCGATGCCCAGCGAGAGCGGGGTCACGTCGAGCAGCAGCACGTCCTTCACTTCGCCCGTCAGCACACCGCCCTGAATAGCAGCGCCGATGGCCACCACTTCGTCGGGGTTTACGCCCTTGCTGGGCTTCTTGCCGAAAAACTTTTCGACTTCTTCCTGAATGCGCGGGATGCGGGTCGAGCCGCCCACCAAAATCACCTCGTCAATGTCCGAAGTCGTGAGGCTGGCATCTTGCAGGGCCTTTTTCACGGGGTCCATCGAGCGGCGCACGAGGTCGTCGCAAAGCTGCTCGAATTTGGCGCGGCTCAGCTTCACCACCAAATGCTTGGGGCCGCTGGCCGTGGCCGTGATGTAGGGCAGGTTGATTTCGGTTTCCGTCGAAGACGACAGCTCTACTTTGGCTTTTTCGGCGGCTTCCTTCAGGCGTTGCAAAGCCATCGGGTCCTTCCGCAGGTCCAGCCCTTCGTTTTCGGAGGAGAAGGTATCGGCCAGGAAGTTAATGATTTTCTGGTCGAAGTCGTCGCCGCCCAGGTGGGTGTCGCCGTTGGTGCTCAATACTTCAAACACGCCATCGCCCAACTCCAGGATGGAGATGTCGAAGGTGCCGCCGCCGAGGTCGTAAACGGCAATTTTCTGGTCTTTGTGCTTCTTATCCAGGCCGTAGGCCAGGGCGGCGGCCGTGGGCTCGTTGATGATGCGCTTCACGTCGAGGCCGGCGATGGCACCGGCTTCCTTGGTGGCCTGGCGCTGGGCATCGTTGAAGTAAGCAGGCACCGTGATGACGGCCTCCGTGACGGGCTGGCCAAGGTAATCCTCAGCGGTTTGCTTCATTTTTTGCAGCACCATCGCCGAAATTTCCTGCGGCGTGTAGTTGCGGTCGCCAATCTTGACGGCCACCGTGCTGTTGGGGCCGCTGGTGATGCTGTAGGCCACGTTTTTGCCTTCTTCGGTGATTTCGCCAAACTGGCGGCCCATGAAGCGCTTGATGCTGGCAATGGTGTTAATCGGGTTGGTAACGGCCTGGCGCTTGGCCGAATCGCCGACCTTGCGCTCGCCCTTGCCACCGTCCAGAAAAGCAACGATGGACGGCGTGGTGCGGCGGCCTTCGGAGTTGGGGATGACGACGGGTTCGTTGCCTTCCATCACGGCCACGCACGAGTTGGTGGTGCCGAGGTCGATGCCGATGATTTTGCCCATGTGAGGTAGTTCGGTTAGGTAAGTGGGGGAGAAATGTCAGTTGAAAAGCGGCCCGTGGGCCGGTGGTGGCCGCTTTGCAAGCGCCGTACCAGCCGGGGTGCGGGGTGCTTTTGCTGCCAGATTGTCACCGCTGCGGGACTTACCTTTGGAAAAAGGTTAGCATTATGGCTGAATTTGCAGACAAATACGTCAATCCCTTCACCGATTACGGCTTCAAGAAGCTATTCGGCGAAGAGCCGAACCAAGATTTGCTGCTCGATTTTCTCAATGCTTTATTGGGCGAGGAGCAGGGCCGCATCGTGAGCCTGACTTACCTCAAAAGCGAGCACCTGGGCTCGTCGGACATCGACCGCAAAGCTATTTTTGATATTTACTGCGATAGGACTTACGCACTCCACCCAACCGCGAAGCGGTGTCATGTTGGTAGTCAAGTGGTTTGTAGAAATCCCAAACCGCGAAGCGGTGGCACCTGTCAAGGGCGGGAGGTGTCACCGCTTCGCGGTTTGGGACTGACCTTCA
>JANYFQ010000133.1 GCA_025362615.1 Hymenobacter sp.
CTCCCCCAACTCCGGCCACAACGACAACCCCGACGAGTTCAGCGCCTTCAAGAAGGAGGCCGACGACCAAGAGCCCGCCACCGGCACCGAGGACTACACCCCCGAAGCCGAAGCCGCCCGCCCCGAAGACCAGCCCGGCCACGTCGAACAAAACCAGGACCCCGCCGCCGTACTAGCCGCCCAACTCAACCACGCCGACAACGAAACCACCCGCCAGGCCTGGGAAAAAGACGACCCCCGCTACGCCGGCGGCGGCACCCACAACACCCGCAACGACGAACAATAGCCCCCGCCATGACCGCCAACCAAACCAACGTCCCCGACCCGACCAACCCGTCCGAAGACGGCCCCTCCACCCCCATGCTCGATGCCGCCACCTACGGTCAAGTCCTCGAAAACACCACCGAAGACCAGCAAATGGCCGACCTGATGGACGACTCCCAGCGCACCGACCGCGACCAGCTCGAAGCCGCCAACGGCCCCGCCCCCGCCTCGTCCGACAACCTCCCCCGCGAGCTGACCAACCCCAGCGACACCGCCTACACCCTGCCCGAAGAGCAGTAGGTTTTGTTTTGAGCTGATGGCCGTTAGCTTTTTTATCGTTTTGATGAGCAAGCCCCGCCGGTGTCCCACCAGCGGGGCTTTTGCGTGGAGCCGTGCCCCATTAACAAACCCACCCAACTCTCAACTCTTAACTCTTAACTGACGTTACGCGGCCGCCCGAACCCCGAAGGGGTTTAACAGCAGAGCCGGGGGTTGGCGACCAACGGGAGCCAACCCCCGGCTTTGCTGTTAAACCCCAACGGGGTTTTGAAGCAGCGCGTAACATCAACTCCTAACTCAAAGAAATGCCCGCCCTCCCGCCCGCGCTGCGCCAGGCCCTGCTGGCGCTGCCGCCCCGCGAAAAAGACCAGCTCCTGGCCCGCCTCGTGGCCCAGGATGCCGTGCTCACCGAGCAGCTCCGCTTCCGCCTCCTCGAAGGCCCCGATGCCCTCGCCGCCCGCCGCGCCGCCCTCCAGGCCCAGGTAGACGACCCCGTGCGCGGCTTCCACCAAACCCCCAACGACCTGCTCGTCATCCTGCGCCAACTCCAGGCCCGGCTGGCCTACCACACCAAAATCACCCACGACACCTTCGGCGAAACCGAGCTGAGCCTGCGCCTGCTGGCCAACGTGTTCCGGCAGCAGCCCGCCCTCGTGGCCCGCCTCCACGGCCCCACCCAGCCGCTACTAACCTACCTCGTGCGCCGCACCGCCGACACCCTGCGCCAGGCCCAGGCCCTGCACGAAGACTACCACCTCGACCTCCGCGAAGCCGCCAACGCCGTCCTCGCCGCCCTCTGGCAATCGGGCGCCGCCCCCCTGGCCCGCGAAGCGGGCTTGCCTTTGTCAATGAGTGAATGAGGGCTCAATGAGTGAGTGAGTGAGTGAGTGAGTGAGCGAATTATTAGTTAGCTGCTGTTACGCGGGCAATTCGAGCGTCTTGTGTTTCAAGTTGTTTCCCGTTGCTTGTTGCTCGTTGCTTGTTGCGCTAGTGCCCCAAAAACCGCCCAGAAACCACCAACAAGAAACAAGAAACAAGCAACAAGAAACAGCCCGCGTAACAGCAGTTGTTAGTTAGGTGGCGCAAGGTGCCGAACCGCCCCTAACAATTCGCTCATTCGCTCACTCACTCACTCACTCATTGAACCGCCAAAGTCAGCGTCAGCACCTCGCCCGCCCCCGTGGCCCGCAACGTGTAAAGGCCCGGCGGCAAACCCAGCACCGACCACTCGGTGGCCGCGCCGGCCGCTGCGCGGCGGCGCACCACCCGGCCCAAACCATCCAGCAAACACAGCTCGGCCGGGCCAAAACCGGCCGGCAGCGTCACGCGCAGCGGGCCGCTGGCCGGGTTGGGGTACGCCCCGAAACCGGCCACGGCGCGGGCCGCCGCCGTGGGCAGCAGCAGCGCGTAGGCGGCCTGGGCCGCATCGGCCGCCGCTTCGAGGGCCACCCGCGTGGGGGCCACCACCACGGCAAAGGCCACGGCCACCGAGTCGGCCGGGGCCAGCGCGGCCACGCGGGCACCCACCACCTGCGACACATCGGCCCCGCCCGGCCCGCCGGCCGTGCGCGTGGCGCGGGCGGTGCCGCTGCTCAGCGTCCGAAACTTTTCGGCGATGGAAAAGCCGTCGGCCAGCCGCACCGGGCTGCCGGCCGGGGCACCGTTGTTGATGGAATACACGGCCGGCGCGGGCGCGGGGCGGCCCGGTGCGCCGGCCGCCGTGAGCAGCCGGATGCCGGCGTAGAAGCGCGGCGCGGCGGGGTCGAAAACGTAGCCCATTTGCCGCACGCTGTCGTAGGCGGCGAGGTTGCGGCCACTTTCACCGGGCAGGTCCCAGTCGGCGAAAATACCGGCGTAGAGGGGCTTGAGGGTGTCGGCGGTGAGGTTGCGCAGGCGGTATTCGAGGAGCACAAAATCGCGGCGGGCGGGCGTGGCCCAGGCGTAGGCCCGCTGCCGCACCCGCACCCCCACCGAGCGCACGCGGCTGCCGGCCACCGGCACGGTGTCCTGAAACACGGCCCGCGCCTCCTGGTCGGCCCGCGGGCCGGGGGCCTGCCGGGCGATGGTGGTCAAGCTAAAAAACGACTGCCGGCTGCCGCCCCGGCTCGTGCGAAGGCGGTCCGACACCCGCGTGGGCGAGGTGGCCAGCAGCAGTCCGGCTTCGCTCAGCAGCGGGGTGCTGCCCCGGTAGCTCAGGCCGGTGCCGATGGTGGCGGCCAAGTCGTCGTAGGCCAGCTTGCCCCGGCTGCTGAGCGTGAGGGCCAGGTTATTGGCATCGAGCACCACGTAATCGGGGTTCAGCAATACTTCCACAAAGTCGTCGGTCTGGTAGCCGCCGGCGGCCGTGAGGCGGTAGCGCAGCGTGGCCAGCGTGTTGAGCGGAATGCCCGTGGCGGCCACCGCCACGGCAAACGGCGCGGCGGCGTTGTCGGCCCGCCCGCCCGTGGCCAGCCCGCCCACGGCAAACGTGCCCGCGCCGCCCACGCTGAGGTACGGCGAGAGCGACGTGAGCGTGACGGTAAGGCCCGTGAGCGGCTGCAACACGTTTTCCACGGTGGCCGCCAGCGTCAGCGCCTGCCCCGGCCGGTAGGCGGGCTGCGCGGGCGCGAAGGCGCTGGCCACCACCCGCGCCTCGCGCCCGTTGGTGAGCGTGAGCGCCCGCAGCACGTTGAGCCGGCCCGTCCCGATTTTGCCCGCCACGGCGGCGTTGCCGGGCAGCGCGTCCACGTTGTCGGCCGACTGCCGGAGCTGCGCCCGCACCTGCGCCGCCGACAGCAGCGGGAACCGCGCCCGCACCAGCGCCGCCGCCCCCGCCACCTGCGGGGCCGAAAACGAGGTGCCGCTCACGGCCACGTAATCGGCGTTGAGTGGCCCAAACGCCGAGGCCGCGCCGTAGCCGTAGGTAGTGAAAATGCTTTCGCCGGGGGCGGAAATATCCACCCGCCGGTTGTAGGTGAAGGCGTTGGGCCGGACGTCGGTGGCCAGCACGCCGGTCACGGAAAGTACGTCGTCGTAGCTGGCGGGGTAGAAGCGCAGGTCGCCGTTGGTGTTGCCGGCGGCGGCCACCAGCACCACGTCGCGGTTGCGGGCGGCGTAGGTGCAGGCATCCTGTTCGAGTTGGGAGTAGCCGCCCGGCCCGCCCCAGGCCATCACAATCACGCGGCAGCCGTGGTCGGCCCCGTACACAATGGCCTCGAAGCCGGCAAACGAGCCGGCGGCCGTTTTGGGGTAGATGGTGAGCGGCAGGAAGCGGCAGTCGTGGCCCACGCCGGCCACGCCCACGCCGTTGCCCACGCGCCCGGCGGCCACCCCGGCCACAAAACTGCCGTGGGCGTAAGCGGGGTCATAGCCCGCGTCGGCGTCGTTGTCGGCCAGGTTCCAGCCGGCGAAATTGTCCACGTAGCCGTCGTTGTCGTCGTCGCGGCCGTTCACCGGGTCGGCGTAGTTGCGCTTGATTTGCGGGCGCAAGTCCTCGTGCGTCAGCCGCACGCCCGAGTCGGTGATGCCGATGACGACGTTCGAGTCGCCCCGCGTCACGTCCCAGGCCCGGTAGGCTTTGATTTGCTTGAGGTAATACTGCCCGGCGGCGGCCTGCGGAAACGGCGGCGCGGCAATGGTCGAGTCGGCCTTCGGGTCGTTGGGCTGGTAGAGCGGCCGGCGGATGTAAAGCGGCTCGACGTAAGCCACGGCCCCGGTGCCGAGCAGCGCGGCGCGGGCCGGGGCCAGGGCCAGCCCCACGGGCACCGTCACCTGATAAATCGGCCGCAAATCGACGCTGCCCGGCCGCTCGGCATCGGGCGGTAGCGCCTGCGGAAACTTCTGGCGCAGGCCCGTGGCACCCAACTGGCGCAGGGCCTCGGCCACGGCTTCGGGCCGCTGGCCGGGCTTGAGTTTGAAGGCAAGCTGCCCGGCAATGGTGGGCGGGGCAGCCTGCAACGCAGCCGGCAATAAGGCGATGAGCAGCAGCAGCGAGAAGAGCTTTTTCATGGAAGTAAAAGTAAGGCCGGAAACGCTTTGCTTTTCCTATCCGAGGCAACCCCTCCACCCCCGAACCCAAACCCCACCCGCCGCGTTATGCCCCAAAAAAAACAAGGGGCCGAGCCTCCCGGCCCGCCCCCCTTGCGAAACTACCCGAGGAAATGAGCGGCGAGCAGGAAGCCAACGGCTTTCGCTACGCCTTTCAAAACCTCCCACGCCAGCGGCATTACCCGTTTGCGTAGTAGCTTTGTCACGCGGTCCTTATTCATCTGAGAGAGAAGTAAAGGGTTCTGCATAAACCCCGCTTCTAGAACCCCGGTCTGTTTCAGCAGCCGGGGTTCTCCTTTTTCAAGGGCTACCGTTCGACCATTGGGGACTACCTAACGCGCTTGGGCCAAAGGTAGCCCCCAACCTAAACCCTTCGCCCCCCGGC
>JANYFQ010000142.1 GCA_025362615.1 Hymenobacter sp.
GAAAAAGCCGCCCGCCCGCACCGCCTGTAAGCTCTCCCCACCGGCCCCCCGAAAACCCCGGCCCCGCAACGCGGCCGGGGTTTTTGCGTTTGCACGGGCTGAACTCAACCGTACCATGCGCCTTCGTTTACTTGTTGCCCGCTGGCGGGCGGCCCGGCTGGTGCCGGCCGTGCTGCTGTTGTTGTGGCTGGGCAGCGCCCGCCCGGCGGCGGCTTATTCCGTCCTCACCCACCAGGCCAACGTCGATTCGTGCTGGGCGCGGTGCCTGCGCCCGGCCCTGGAAACGCGCTTCCCCGGCGCATCGGCCGACGAGCTGAAGGCCGCCAAGTCCTACGCCTACGGCGGCTCCATCATCCAGGACATGGGGTACTACCCCTTCGGCTCGAAGCTTTTCACCAACCTCACGCACTACGTCCGCTCCGGCGATTTTGTGCGCAACCTGCTGTTGGAGGCCGCTACGCGGGACGAATACGCGTTTGCCCTGGGGGCGCTCTCGCACTACGCGGCCGACGTGGAGGGCCACGGCACGGGCACCAACCGGGCCGTGCCGCTCATCTACCCCGAGCTGAAGGCCAAGTACGGCCCCGTCGTCACGTACCTCGAAGACCCCGTGGCCCACACCCGCGCCGAGTTTGCCTTCGACGTGGTGCAGCTCGCCGCCGGCCGCTACCGCACCGACGCTTACCACAGCTTCGTGGGCTTTCAGGTGCAGAAGGACGTGCTGGCCCGCGCCTTCCAGAAAACCTACGGCCTGGCGCTGGGGCAGGTCATTTTTAATGTCGATTTGAGCATCGGCTCCTTCCGCTTTGCCGTGCGGCAGCTCATCCCGGCCGTGAGCCGGGCTGCCTGGCGGGCCAACCGCCACCAGATTCGGCGCGACGTGCCGGGGGCGCAGCGCCGCGAGTACGTGTACCGGGAGAGCCGGCACGCTTACCGCCGGCAATTTGGTACTTCCTACGAGCACCCCGGCCTGGGGGCGCGGCTGCTGGCGGGCGTCATCCGGGGGCTGCCCAAGGTGGGGCCGCTGGCGGCGCTCAAGTTCGTGACGCCCCCGCCCGAGGCCCAAAAAATATTCCGGGCCAGCTTCGGCCGCACCGTGGCCAAGTACTGCGGCCTGCTGCGCCAGCAAACCCAGAGCGACGAGGCCCTGGCCCGCGCCGCGCTGCCCAACGCCGACTTCGACACCGGCCACCCCACCCGCCTGGGCGAGTACCCGCTGGCCGACGAAACCTACGGCGCGTGGCTCCGCCAGCTCGCCAAAGCCGATTTCAAGGACCTCAGCCCGCCCGTGCGGCAGGACTTGCTGGCCTTTTTTGCCGGCCCCCGCCCGCCCGCCGCCGCCGAAGAAAAAGAACAAGACAACCGCCGCGAAACCCAGGAAGCCCTGGCCCGGCTGCGGGCTTTGCCCAAATAAAGGCGGCTTGAGGCGCGGGTTGGCGACGTGGTAACAAATCCACAACGTGAAATTGCCCAATTCCGGGCGGGCGGTGGCGTACCTTTGCCCGCTGAAAGCGGTGTTTGCTTTTGCATCAACCCATTTTACCCATTTTATGAGTTTCTCTACAATGCTCAAGCGGCTGACCACAGCCGTGGCGGTTTTGGGCCTGCCGCTGGCAGCCCAGGCGCAGGCTGTTTTCACCACCACCTATGGGTTCGGCTCCGTCGTTGGCGGCCCTCCCGGGTCGGGCCTGACGGACCCCACGCCGGTGCCTACCTCGGCCGGCGTTACGTACGGCGGGTTCACGGCCGTGGGGCAATCGGTCACTGGCCCCAACGCTGGCAGCCGGTTCAGTTTTACAGGGCAGCAACTTGGGGCTACCAACGCCTCCAACACGTTTACGGGCAGCATCCTCACCACCCGCTACTACGAGGTAACGCTGACCCCCAAGGCTGGCAACACACTGTCGCTGACGGGCATCGCCTTCACCCTGCAACGCTCGGGCACGGGCGTTCGGCAGTACACGGTGCGTTCGAGTGCCGACGGCTACGCTGCTAATCTGCCCGCCTCCATCAGCCCGGCCAACGCGCTGCTGAGCGTGGTGGCAACCAATGTTTTTCAGGTGGACGACGCTTCCGCTGTGGCCCAGGTTGGCAGTACGGTTACGTTGAGCGGGGCCAGCTTCACCAACCAGAGCGGGCCGATTACCTTCCGTTTCTACGGCTTCAATGCCGAAGCGACGGGTGGCTCGTTCAGCATCGACGACGTGGCCTTCAGCGGCAGCTACACCAACGCCAACGCCGCCAACACGGCCCTGACGATTGCCAACGGT